>NZ_JAJNJL010000007.1:0-143692 GCF_022386055.1 Mammaliicoccus sp. Q-M61 | reverse complement strand
GGTACAACAGAAGTAGATGTGACAGTGAAATACCCAGATGGCACAACAGATCACATTAAAGTACCAGTAACAGTCGGTGAAGAAGCAGACAGCGATTCAGATATGGGAATGGGTTCAACTGATTCAAACAACAATGATGGAAACGGCATTGCAAAAGCTGCAACTACAGATGATCATGATAAATCAAATAATGATAAGAAATTACCAGACACTGGTGAACAACCAATAAATAACGGTGCTTTATTCGGCGGTTTATTTGCTGGAATTGGATCATTATTCTTACTTGGTCGTCGCAAAAAAGACAACAAAGAAAATAACTAGAATTATATAATTGAAATTTTATGGCTGGGGCAAATTTTTGTCCCAGCCTCTATGATTTTTAGGATAGTGTCATAATTTTCATTAATAAAACAGATTTAGGCTAGTTTTTATAAAAGTTAATACAGAAAGGTATGTAATGAATGGATATATCTAATCAACTAAAGAATTTATTCAATAGTCATTCAGATGCAGAAAAAATTTTTGTTAGTATTGGTCATCCTTCCCAAAAGGCTTTAGTAAAAATGTTTAAATCACATAATGATGACCGAAATATTAAAAAATATATAGAAGCATTTCGAAAAAATACTGGTAAAAAAGCCGAATGGATCAAAATAGATTTCGTTACATCAATTGAAAAAATTAAATATGAACAATTAAAGCATGATTTAACTCATACACGTAGAAATTATGTAGAATATGGCTTTTCATTAGATAATAATTGGGAGTTAGCATTCTTACCTGAAGAAATTAATACCAATGCATTTATAAGACCAGAACCTAATAGTAAAGAGCTTTTCATGTCTGAGAAGAACATTAACAACTATATTAAAAAGTATAAAAGAATAAGAAAATATTTCACACATCGTAATTATGAAAATGAAGATGTTTATAAGTTCTACACGAAAAGCTATTTTATTGAAAAAGATCAACTTATTGAATTAGAAGAAAAGGGATATCGTAAAGGTCTAAGAAAAATTGATAATATTAATGAAGAAATTGATCGATTAATTGAGACAAGTACTCATTTTTTGAAAAATCAAATTCAAGATAACGGAAAGTATATTTATGGTTATTTTCCACATTTCGATAAAGAAATAGGATTTTATAATAATTTACGTCATTCATCATCAACATATGCATTAATAGAAGGTCTGAGTTATTTAAATGAAGATGTGACGATTGTAGAAAAGGCGATTGATTATTTAATCAAACATTATTTATTTGAAGTTGATGGTGCGGGATATATTTTTGATGATACTGAAGGTGTGAATGAAATAAAATTAGGTCAAAATGCTGCATTTATCTTCGCGATTTGTGAATATTTAAAGCACGTACCTGAGAAAAATCAATATTTAGAAGCTGCACAGAAAGTTGCTAAAGGGATATTGACGATGATTGATGATCAACAACAAACGATTCATGTATTAAATTATCCTGATCTAACGACTAAAGAACAATTCAGAATTGTATATTATGATGGTGAAGCTGCTTTAGCATTATTAAGACTTTATCAAATTGATCATAATGAAGAATGGTTGAATACTGTCAAAATGTTATTCGAAATGTTTATAGAGAAAAAATATTGGAAATATCATGATCACTGGTTAGGATATTGTACAAATGAATTAGTACAAATTGATCCACAAGAGAAATATTATAAATTTGGCATTCAGAACGTATCGAGTTATTTAGATTATATGCAACAAAGGAAAACGACATTCCCAACATTTTTAGAAATGTTAATGGCGACTTATCACTTAGTCGAAAAAGCTAAAAAGACAGGATATGCTGAACTTGTTGAAACTTATTTAGATGAAGAAAAATTCATTAATACAATACATTTAAGAGCTGATTATGAAAGAACAGGCTACTTTTATCCTGAAATTGCTATGTATTTTAAAAATCCTGCACGCATTGTGAATTCATTCTTCATTAAACATCATGGTTATAGAGTAAGGATTGATGATATTGAACACTATTTATCAGGGTATGTTCAATATCAAAAAGTATTTAGCACTAAAAAAACTAATATTTATATTTAAATTATAAGTATTACGCGTATAAACCTTCTTATTTAAATAATTATAGGAAGACTATGGTATATATTTCATACTATCAAATTAATATAATATAATATTTAGAATCTAAGTTGTTGAAAAATAATTGTTAAAAAACATTGTGGAGGTTTATTGATATAATTTAAATATTTTTTCCTTTTAAATTAAATGAAATCACTTAATCCCTCAATAAATTAGTAATATGAGCATCAAGCCTTTTCATCAAATGTATAAAATTAGCTTTTTCTTTATCATTATAGATGATTAAAAGTTCATCTATAATTTTTGAACATTCTTCTTGTACATCATTAATCATATTCTCCCCTTTCTTAGTTATAAATATATACGTTTTTCTTTTGTCATCAATTTCCTTTTTTTTCTCTAGAAATCCTAAATTTATTAATTTATCAATTAATCTACTTAAGTTCCCTTTATCATCATTAAATTTTATGCTTAATTCATTTAAGTTTAATCCATCATGAAATTTAATAAAATATATCAATTTACATACCTTAACTGAATATCCACAATTATTAGTTGTTTTTTTAACTAGTGAATCAACATTTTCATTTAAATTGAGAATAGTGTTTCTAAATTCAATTTTAAATTGAGTTTCTTCTTTAATAACCATAAAAACAATCCCTCTTTCTATTGTTAATATAAGTAAAGTATCTTTTATAAAATAATTTTACCAAAATATGACAATTAAATAAAGGTTAAATAAGAAATTTATAAAAAAATATTGTTGTTTTATACAACATTATATAAATTATATTTTGGACAATTGTTTCGGTGGTTTTATAATTATTATAGTGTATAATTTTAGCAGAACTATTGATAAGGGGAAGCATATCATAAATGATGCGGTTTTTTCAGCCGCTTCATAAAGGGATTTTGAATGTATCAGAACATATGAGGTTTATGTGAATTGCTGTTATGTTTTTAAGAAGCTTATCATAAGTAATGAGGTTCATGATTTTTGACATAGTTAGCCTCCGCAGTCTTTCATTTCAAGTAAATAATAGCGAAATATTCTTTATACTGAATACTTATAGTGAAGCAAAGTTCTAGCTTTGAGAAAATTCTTTCTGCAACTAAATATAGTAAATTACGGTAAAATATAAATAAGTACATATTGAAGAAAATGAGACATAATATATTTTATAATAGGAGGGAATTTCAAATGATAGACAACTTTATGCAGGTCCTTAAATTAATTAAAGAGAAACGTACCAATAATGTAGTTAAAAAATCTGATTGGGATAAAGGTGATCTATATAAAACTTTAGTCCATGATAAGTTACCCAAGCAGTTAAAAGTGCATATAAAAGAAGATAAATATTCAGTTGTAGGGAAGGTTGCTACTGGGAACTATAGTAAAGTTCCTTGGATTTCAATATATGATGAGAATATAACAAAAGAAACAAAGGATGGATATTATTTGGTATATCTTTTTCATCCGGAAGGAGAAGGCATATACTTATCTTTGAATCAAGGATGGTCAAAGATAAGTGATATGTTTCCGCGGGATAAAAATGCTGCAAAACAAAGAGCATTAACTTTATCTTCCGAACTCAATAAATATATTACATCAAATGAATTTAATACTGGAAGATTTTATTACGCAGAAAATAAAGATTCATCTTATGATTTAAAAAATGATTATCCATCAGGATATTCTCATGGATCAATAAGATTCAAATATTATGATTTGAATGAAGGATTCACAGAAGAAGATATGCTAGAGGATTTAAAGAAATTTTTAGAACTATTTAATGAATTAGCTTCAAAAGTTACAAAAACATCCTATGATAGCTTGGTCAATAGCATAGACGAAATACAGGAAGACAGCGAAATTGAAGAAATTAGAACAGCACAAAAAGATAAGACACTCAAGGAAGTGGAAGCACCTAAAGGAATAATTCCAAAATATAAAAAAGGTGTATCAAAGACTACTAAAAATGATTCAGAAATTGAAAAATCAAATAAAGAGAATAAATTAACCGGTAAAGTTGGAGAAAAATTAGCGCTAAATTACTTTAATGAGCTAATTGATAATAAAATAGACGAAGATAAGAAAGAACAGTTTAGGAATATTTTAAATGATAATCCAGGCTCTCAACACGGTCATGGCTATGATTTAGTAGCTTTTGATCCAACAAATACAGATAAAGCTGTAGAAAAATTTATTGAAATTAAAACATCTACATCTTCTAGTATTGAGGAACCATTTTTTATGTCGCTAAATGAAATGTTTGCTATGAAAGAATATAAGCAGAAATATTTAATATTAAGAATATTTAATGTTTCTGGTAAAGAACCACAATTTTATTTTATAGATCCATATGCAAATTATTCTGAATTTAAAGATGTAGATGATCTCATTGACAAAGTATTTAATGTAGAAGCTATTCAGTATAAAGTTTTTGGCGAAAAATGATTACTTGAACAAGAGCTAAAATAAAATTGTGATCTAATAAAAATAGAAACTGTAATTTAAATAAAACTTTCTAAATAAGCTAACTGATAAAAAATCAGTTTGTCCACAGTCTGAAACAAGATTCCTATATTCTTTAGGAATCTTGTTTTTTCTATTTTTATGGTGATAAAGAGCAGATAAGATAATGTGTAATAATCACAAAAAAGTTAAATATTTTAAGGCTTGTTTAATTATTAATGATTTTATATATAAAGAGCAGTATAATAAAGTTGTTAATATATTATGAATAATATTCAAGTAATTTTATTGTTTTTTAATTTGTCGATATTTAAGTTGAGTTAAATTTAAAGGGTGTAATTTGTTTTACAATGATGAAGATAATTAGTCTATCAAAATAAAGGGGTTGGGACTGTTATGAGTGATAATTTGTCATTATTCATTGACTATATCAATGATAATATAATCTATGGTAGTGAAATCAAACGGGAGAAATTAGAGAATTTATTTAATCAATTTGCTATAAAAAATGTTGAAAAGAACATTGTCTATGATGAACTGAAATCTTTAGATATTACAATCATTGAGTCACAGGATTCATATAAAAATAAATTGAAGAGATTATTTTCGGTTCTGTTGCAAAGTAAAAAAATATAGCTAACCACTAATTTATCATGTCAGTGTTCGCTTAACTTGCTAGCATGATGCTAATTTCGTGGCATGGCGAAAATCCGTAGATCTGAAGAGACCTGCGGTTCTTTTTATATAGAGCGTAAATACATTCAATACCTTTTAAAGTATTCTTTGCTGTATTGATACTTTGATACCTTGTCTTTCTTACTTTAATATGACGGTGATCTTGCTCAATGAGGTTATTCAGATATTTCGATGTACAATGACAGTCAGGTTTAAGTTTAAAAGCTTTAATTACTTTAGCCATTGCTACCTTCGTTGAAGGTGCCTGATCTGTAATTACCTTTTGAGGTTTACCAAATTGTTTAATGAGACGTTTGATAAACGCATATGCTGAATGATTATCTCGTTGCTTACGCAACCAAATATCTAATGTATGTCCCTCTGCATCAATGGCACGATATAAATAGCTCCATTTTCCTTTTATTTTGATGTACGTCTCATCAATACGCCATTTGTAATAAGCTTTTTTATGCTTTTTCTTCCAAATTTGATACAAAATTGGGGCATATTCTTGAACCCAACGGTAGACCGTTGAATGATGAACGTTTACACCACGTTCCCTTAATATTTCAGATATATCACGATAACTCAATGTATATCTTAGATAGTAGCCAACGGCTACAGTGATAACATCCTTGTTAAATTGTTTATATCTGAAATAGTTCATACAGAAGACTCCTTTTTGTTAAAATTATACTATAAATTCAACTTTGCAACAGAACCGTATTATGGAATAGAGATGTTGGTAACATTTATACAGGATCATTATACTTAAGTTTAATTTCGTTATTACAGAACCACACATTCCAACCAGAAGAGAAAGTATGTCTATTTAGTTATGGTTCAGGAGCAGTAGGAGAAATCTTTAGTGGTTCAATCGTTAAAGGATATGACAAAGCATTAGATAAAGAGAAACACTTAAATATGCTAGAATCTAGAGAGCAATTATCAGTCGAAGAATACGAAACATTCTTTAACAGATTTGATAATCAAGAATTTGATTTCGAACGTGAATTGACACAAGATCCATATTCAAAAGTATACTTATACAGTATAGAAGACCATATCAGAACATATAAGATAGAGAAATAAACTAGTGGCCGATTGTGCTTGATGAGCTTGGGACATAAATCCTAACTCGAAATAAATAAGCATATCACTAAACTGATTTTTTAAAGTTTACAGTGATATGCTTATTTTTTTATCTTACGATTTTGTACGTGCATGCTTGCCTAGGGGTATGGCTCGAGCCATTAGTCTCTCGCACATACTATTCCCTCAGGCGTCAGCACTTACAAAATCGGTTGTAATTTTCATTTTTATACGCATTCTTACTGAGATTATACTAATAAGAGGAATAGTAAAAGCAATTCTAAGTAAAATTGCAGATAAGAGGTTTGTTAAAAGCAGTTCTAAGTAAAATTGCAGATAAGAGGTTTGTTAAAAGCAGTTCTCAGTAAAATTACAGATAAGAGGTACGTTAAAAGCAGTTCTAAGTAAAATTGCAGATAAGAGGTTTGTTAAAAGCAGTTCTAAGTAAAATTGCAGATAAGAGGTACGTTAAAAGCAGTTCTAGGCAAAATTGCAGATAAGAGGTGCGTTAAAAGCAGTTCTCAGTAAAATTGCTGATAAGGGGTAAGTTAAAAGCAATCCTAAGTAAAATTGCAGATAAGAGGTAAGTTAAAAGCAATCCTAAGTAAAATTGCAGATAAGGGGTACAGAAAAACTAGACTTGATTACAAAATGGAGCTTGGGACATAAATGATTTTTTAAAAATGAGATGAGACGTAGATTAACTCCATAATCAATACGAATCTATCGACTTCTTTATTTATGATATTCATCTCTTTTTAATGGAAATAAAAGTGCGATTAATGTGATAATACAGTTACGTTAATTAAAAAAATAAAAATGCAAGGAGAGGTAATATGCTAACTGTATATGGACATAGAGGATTACCTAGTAAAGCTCCGGAAAATACAATTGCATCATTTAAAGCTGCTTCAGAAGTAGAAGGTATAAACTGGTTGGAGTTAGATGTTGCAATTACAAAAGATGAACAACTGATTATCATTCATGATGATTATTTAGAACGGACTACAAATATGTCCGGGGAAATAACTGAATTGAATTATGATGAAATTAAAGATGCTTCTGCAGGATCTTGGTTTGGTGAAAAATTCAAAGATGAACATTTGCCAACTTTCGATGATGTAGTAAAAATAGCAAATGAATATAATATGAATTTAAATGTAGAATTAAAAGGTATTACTGGACCGAATGGACTAGCACTTTCTAAAAGTATGGTTAAGCAAGTGGAAGAACAATTAACAAACTTAAATCAGAATCAAGAAGTGCTCATTTCAAGCTTTAATGTTGTGCTTGTTAAACTTGCAGAAGAAATCATGCCACAATATAACAGAGCAGTTATATTCCATACAACTTCGTTTCGTGAAGACTGGAGAACACTTTTAGATTACTGTAATGCTAAAATAGTAAACACTGAAGATGCCAAACTTACTAAAGCAAAAGTAAAAATGGTAAAAGAAGCGGGTTATGAATTGAACGTATGGACTGTAAACAAACCAGCACGTGCAAACCAACTTGCTAATTGGGGAGTTGATGGTATCTTTACAGACAATGCAGATAAAATGGTGCATTTGTCTCAATAGAAAGTTAGAGGTGAGTCTTACGTTTCAGTGACGGTAGACTTACCTTTAACATGTTACATACTAAAAAATTAATTTGAATAAGAAAGAGAGACATATATGAAATACGATGATTTTATAGTAGGAGAAACATTCAAAACAAAAAGCCTTCATATTACAGAAGAAGAAATTATCCAATTTGCAACAACTTTTGATCCTCAATATATGCATATAGATAAAGAAAAAGCAGAACAAAGTAGATTTAAAGGTATCATTGCATCTGGCATGCATACACTTTCAATATCATTTAAATTATGGGTAGAAGAAGGTAAATACGGAGAAGAAGTTGTAGCAGGAACACAAATGAATAACGTTAAATTTATTAAACCTGTATACCCAGGTAATACATTGTACGTTATCGCTGAAATTACAAATAAGAAATCCATAAAAAAAGAAAATGGACTCGTTACAGTGTCACTTTCAACATACAATGAAAATGAAGAAATTGTATTTAAGGGAGAAGTAACAGCACTTATTAATAATTCATAATAAAACAGTGAAGCAACCATCGTTACGGATTGCTTCACTGTTTTGTTATTCATCTATATCGTATTTTTTATTACCGTTCTCATATAGCTCATCATACACTTTACCTGAGATTTTGGCATTGTAGCTAGCCATTCCTTTATCTTGTACATCTTTAACATTAATAGCCATCATCATGTTTGGATTATCTTTATCATATGATATAAACCACCCAATTTGTCTGCCTGTTTCTCCTTGTTTCATTTTGAGTTCTGCAGTACCGGATTTGCCAATTAAGTTTGCATAAGATCTATAAATATCTTCTTTATGTGTTTTATTTACGACTTGTTGCATACCATCAGTTAATAGATTGATATTTTCTTTGGAAATAATATTTTTCTTCCAAACTTTGTTTTTCGTGTCTTTTAATAAGTGAGGTGCGTTAATATTGCCATTATTTTCTAATGCGCTATAGATTGAAAGGATCTGTACTGGGTTAATCAGTATTTCACCTTGTCCGTAACCTGAATCAGCTAATAATATTTCATTATCTAAATTTTTGTTTGAAATTTGAGCATTATAAAATGGATAATCACTTGGTATATCTTCACCAACACCTAGTTTTTTCATGCCTTTTTCAAATTTCTTACTGCCTAATTCGAGTGCTACTCTAGCAAAGAAAATGTTATCTGATGATTCTATTGCTTGTTTTAAGTCGATATTACCATTTACCACTTCATATCTTGTAACGTTGTAACCACCCCAAGATTTATCTTTTTGCCAACCTTTACCATCGATTTTATAACTTGTTTTATCGTCTAATGTTTTGTTATTTAACCCAATCATTGCTGTTAATATTTTTTGAGTTGAACCTGGTGAAGTTGTAATCTGGAACTTGTTGAGCAGAGGTTCTTTTTTATCTTCGGTTAATTTATTATATTCTTCGTTACTCATGCCATACATAAATGGATAGACGTCATATGAAGGTGTGCTTACAAGTGCTAATAATTCACCTGTTTGAGGGTGGATAGCAGTACCTGAGCCATAATCATTTTTCATGTTGTTATAAATACTCTTTTGAACTTTAGCATCAATAGTTAGTTGAATATCTTTGCCATCTTTTTTCTTTTTCTCTATTAATGTATGTGCGATTGTATTGCTATTATCGTCAACGATTGTGACACGATAGCCATCTTCATGTTGGAGCTTTTTATCGTAAAGTTTTTCGAGTCCCTTTTTACCAATAACTGCATCATCTTTATAGCCTTTATATTCTTTTTGTTTTAATTCTTCAGAGTTAATGGGACCAACATAACCTAATAGATGTGAAGTCGCTTTTTCTAGAGGATAGTTACGACTTTCTGTTTCATTAGTTGTAAGATGAAATTTTTTTGCGAAATCACTTAAATATTCATCCATTTTTTTAACGGTTTTAAGTGGAACGAAGGTATCATCTTGTACCCAATTTTGATCCATTTGTTGTTTGATATAGTCTTCAGAAATACTTAGTTCTTTAGCGATTGCTTTATAATCTTTTTTAGATACATTCTTTGGAACGATGCCTATCTCATATGCTGTTCCTGTATTGGCCAATTCCACATTGTTTCGGTCTAAAATTTTACCACGTTCTGATTTTAAATTTTCAATATGTATGCTTTGGTCTTTCTGCATTCCTGGAATAATGACGCTATGATCCCAATCTAACTTCCACATACCATCTTCTTTAACAAAATTAAATTGAACGTTGCGATCAATGTTACCGTAGTTTGTTTTAATTTTATATTGAGCATCTACTCGTTTTTTATTTTTAGATACTTTTTTTATTTTACGATCCTGAATGTTTATATCTTTAACGCCTAAACTATTATATATTTTTATCGGACGTTCAGTCATTTCTACTTCACCATTATCGCTTTTAGAAATATAACTGCTATCTTTATAAACTTGTTTGAAATTTTTATCTTCAATTGCATCAATAGTATTATTAATTTCTTTATCTTTTGAAGCATAAAAATATATACCAAACCCGACAACTACAACTATTAAAATAAGTGGAACAATTTTTATCTTTTTCATCAATATCCTCCTTATATAAGACTACATTTGTAGTATATTACAAATGTAGTATTTATGTCAAAATAATGTTATAATTTTTGTGATATGGAGGTGTAGAAGGTGTTATCATCTTTTTTAATGTTAAGTATAATCAGTTCATTGCTCACGATATGTGTAATTTTTTTAGTGAGAATGCTCTATATAAAATATACTCAAAATATTATGTCACATAAGATTTGGTTATTAGTGCTCGTCTCCACGTTAATTCCATTAATACCATTTTACAAAATATCGAATTTTACATTTTCAAAAGATATGATGAATCGAAATGTATCTGACACGACTTCTTCGGTTAGTCATATGTTAGATGGTCAACAATCATCTGTTACGAAAGACTTAGCAATTAATGTTAATCAGTTTGAGACCTCAAATATAACGTATATGATTCTTTTGATATGGGTATTTGGTAGTTTGTTGTGCTTATTTTATATGATTAAGGCATTCCGACAAATTGATGTTATTAAAAGTTCGTCATTGGAATCGTCATATCTTAATGAACGACTTAAAGTATGTCAAAGTAAGATGCAGTTCTACAAAAAGCATATAACAATTAGTTATAGTTCAAACATTGATAATCCGATGGTATTTGGTTTAGTGAAATCCCAAATTGTACTACCAACTGTCGTAGTCGAAACCATGAATGACAAAGAAATTGAATATATTATTCTACATGAACTATCACATGTGAAAAGTCATGACTTAATATTCAACCAGCTTTATGTTGTTTTTAAAATGATATTCTGGTTTAATCCTGCACTATATATAAGTAAAACAATGATGGACAATGACTGTGAAAAAGTATGTGATAGAAACGTTTTAAAAATTTTGAATCGCCATGAACATATACGTTATGGTGAATCGATATTAAAATGCTCTATTTTAAAATCTCAGCACATAAATAATGTGGCAGCACAATATTTACTAGGTTTTAATTCAAATATTAAAGAACGTGTTAAGTATATTGCACTTTATGATTCAATGCCTAAACCTAATCGAAACAAGCGTATTGTTGCGTATATTGTATGTAGTATATCGCTTTTAATACAAGCACCGTTACTATCTGCACATGTTCAACAAGACAAATATGAAACAAATGTATCATATAAAAAATTAAATCAACTAGCTCCGTATTTCAAAGGATTTGATGGAAGTTTTGTGCTTTATAATGAACGGGAGCAAGCTTATTCTATTTATAATGAACCAGAAAGTAAACAACGATATTCACCTAATTCTACTTACAAAATTTATTTAGCGTTAATGGCATTCGACCAAAATTTACTCTCATTAAATCATACTGAACAACAATGGGATAAACATCAATATCCATTTAAAGAATGGAACCAAGATCAAAATTTAAATTCTTCAATGAAATATTCAGTAAATTGGTATTACGAAAATTTAAACAAACATTTAAGACAAGATGAGGTTAAATCTTATTTAGATCTAATTGAATATGGTAATGAAGAAATATCAGG
This sequence comes from Mammaliicoccus sp. Q-M61, assembly GCF_022386055.1. Taxonomy (NCBI): domain Bacteria; kingdom Bacillati; phylum Bacillota; class Bacilli; order Caryophanales; family Staphylococcaceae; genus Mammaliicoccus; species Mammaliicoccus sp. Q-M61. The sequence goes on along the minus strand of NZ_JAJNJL010000007.1, from coordinate 131,697 downwards.
GAATGAAAATTATTGGAATGAATCTTCATTAAAAATTTCTGCAATAGAACAGGTTAATTTGTTGAAAAATATGAAACAACATAACATGCATTTTGATAATAAGGCTATTGAAAAAGTTGAAAATAGTATGACTTTGAAACAAAAAGATACTTATAAATATGTAGGTAAAACTGGAACAGGAATCGTGAATCACAAAGAAGCAAATGGATGGTTCGTAGGTTATGTTGAAACGAAAGATAATACGTATTATTTTGCTACACATTTAAAAGGCGAAGACAATGCGAATGGCGAAAAAGCACAACAAATTTCTGAGCGTATTTTAAAAGAAATGGAGTTAATATAATGGATAATAAAACGTATGAAATATCATCTGCAGAATGGGAAGTTATGAATATCATTTGGATGAAAAAATATGCAAGTGCGAATAATATAATAGAAGAAATACAAATGCAAAAGGACTGGAGTCCAAAAACCATTCGTACACTTATAACGAGATTGTATAAAAAGGGATTTATAGATCGTAAAAAAGACAATAAAATTTTTCAATATTACTCTCTTGTAGAAGAAAGTGATATAAAATATAAAACATCTAAAAACTTTATCAATAAAGTATACAAAGGCGGTTTCAATTCACTTGTCTTAAACTTTGTAGAAAAAGAAGATCTATCACAAGATGAAATAGAAGAATTGAGAAATATATTGAATAAAAAATAAAATTGTTGTGTTTACAACAATACATAGAAAACAGAGGAAACAATCAAGTCGTTGAATATTTCCTCTGTTTTTTAGTTGAAAAAATTAACCGAAAGCCTGAATGCAAGTCTTGATTAAATCAATAATGCTTGTAATAACACCAGTGAAATCCATATGCATACCCTCTTTCTATTTAAGATACATTAAGTATAATATCAAACAAATAAAAAATGTTAAAAATTCCCTAATTGGCTATTTAGATTGCATAAATGTCAAAAATTTGAAAAACATACAACGACTTTGCATAAAAAATCGTCATATTGGAAATACGTAATTTATTGAAATAATAAAAAAAATAAAAGAACGAAGATGATAACCTAAGTGAGGTTTTAAGTTGTTCTAAGGTTTAATTTAATTTATGTTAAAATAGTTGGTATAAAAATACATGATAAACTATAAACTAAATTCAAAATAACTTATGGGGTAGGCAATTATGGAAAATATTTTAAATATAAATGATAATGAAAAAAGAGTGCTAAGGGAAATTTATAACCATCATAATATTTCGCGTACTCAAATATCTAAAAATCTTGAGATTAATAAGGCAACGATTTCTAGTATTTTGAATAAGTTAAAGTATAAATCTCTTGTTAATGAGGTTGGTGAGGGTGATAGCACGAAGAGTGGTGGTAGAAAACCTATTCTTCTGAAGGTTAATCATCTTTATGGTTATTTTATTTCTTTGGATTTAACTTATAGTTCTGTTGAAGTGATGTACAATTATTTTGATGGTAATGTCATTAAGCATGAATCTTATGATTTACCTGATGAAAAGGTTAGTAGTATATTAAGCATAATAAAAAAACATATTGATATTCAGGAGAAACTTGATACTTATAACGGACTATTAGGTGTGTCTGTTTCTATACATGGAGTTGTGGATAATGAGCAGCATGTGACATATTTACCATTCCATGAAACTGAAGGAATTTCAATTGCTAAGAAAATAAAAGAAATTACTAATGTTCCAGTCGTAGTTGAAAATGAAGCGAATCTTTCAGCGTTATATGAACGTAATTTTAATCATAATTTATCCTACAATAATCTTATTGCTTTAAGTATACATAAAGGTATTGGTGCTGGGCTTATTATTAATAATCAATTGTATCGTGGTGCAAATGGGGAAGCGGGTGAAATTGGAAAAACACTTGTCTCAAAAGTTAGCGATAATGTGGAGATCTTTCATAAGATTGAAGATATTTTTTCACAAGAAGCTTTACTGCATAATTTAAGTAATCAACTAAATGAGAAGATGACGCTTAGCAAATTAATTCAATTTTATAATGAAAAAAATCCAGTCGTAGTTGAAGAAATGGAACAATTTATAAATAAAATTGCTGTTTTAATACATAATTTAAACACCCAGTTTAATCCGAATGCAATTTACATTAACTGTCCATTGTTCAATGAAATGCCTGAAATATTAGAAGCAATTAAGAACCAGTTCAAACAATATTCACGTAACGAAATTCAAATAAAGTTAACATCTAATGTCAAATTTGCAACTTTGCTAGGTGGTACATTAGCAATTATCCAAAAAGTACTACAGATTAATGATATTTACTTAGATATAAAAGCATAAAAAACTAATTCAAATGAATAATCAAAGTTCGTAATTGTCTTTATAAAAAAATCCCTCAATCCGAATTGAATTTTCGGATTGAGGGATTTTTATAGTTCTATTGCAGAAGAAAACTATTTTAAAAATGCTGGTAAATGTTGATAGCCACCTCTAACGTTAACAATATTCGTAAATCCTTTATATTCTAATATTCCTACCGCTATTGAACTTCTAACACCTGATTGACAATGTACATAAATTAGGTCATTTTTATCGAAAGGTATATCTTCATTTAAAAGTTTACCGTGAGGAATATGAATTGCTTGTTTTAAATGACCTTTACGCCATTCATCATCATTACGAACATCTAATACATTATGTTCTTCACCAGTCATTTCAGAACTATGAATAGATGATGTGACGATATTTGTTTGTGGCAAACGGTAACTTTTTACATTTTCAAAACCAATTAATTGTAAAGCATGAATAGCTTGTTGAACGGTAGATTTATCGCCAATTAATTCAATATCTTAGTCATAATCTAAATACCAACCAATTTGATTTATAAAAGTTTTATTAAAAGGAATATTGATAGTTCCATGCATATGACCACCATGGAATGCTTCTTTACTTCGAAGATCAAAAGCAGTTTGTGTATTGCTTGAACTAGGGTAAACATTATATGGTTGGTACATTTGCATACCAAATTGATTTATTTTTTTCATTTGTGAAAAATGGTGTGGTGGAGCTGGCTGATTGAGTGTTAAAGTTTCGATAAATGAAGTTTCATCTTTAACATTAAAAGCCCAGTTGTTTATTTTCTCATAACCCAAAGTAGTTGTAGGTAATGAACCTAGCGCTTTACCACAAGGACTCCCTGCACCATGACCTGGCCAAATTTGAATATAGTCTGGTAATGTTGCAGCAAATTGTATGGACTGATACATTTGTTTTGCTCCGATTTTTGTAGAACCTTCAACATTTACAGCTTTTTCTAATAGATCTGGTCTACCTACATCACCAACAAAGATGAAGTCACCGCTAAATAATCCCATTGGTATACTGGAACCCCCACCTTCGTCAGTAAGTAAAAAACTAATACTCTCAGGGGTATGGCCTGGAGTGTGTAAGACTTCTAATTTAATCTTTCCTAAATAGATAATATCTTGATGCTTAACGAAATGTGTTTGTTTAGGCATATTTTTATAATTAAATTCATCTTTACCTTCATCAGATACGTATATACTTGCATTCAATTTATTTGCCACATCTCTAATACCTGAAGCAAAATCAGCATGAATATGTGTTTCTGCAGCTTTAGTAATTGTGAATCCTTCTTTATCTGCAACTTTTAAATATTTTGTTAAATCTCGTATAGGGTCAATAATCATTGCTTCTCCTGTACGTTGACATCCAATTAAATAAGATGCTTGTGAAAAATTGTCTTCATAAAATTGTTTGAAAAACAAAAAAAAACTCCTTTTTAAAATAGATTTTATTGATTAGATAAATAAGTTATGATTTGCTTGCTCAGTATGTCCAATATAAGTACCTACGCCACCATAATCGACTTCATCTCTTAATTCTTCTTTTGAAATTCCCATAACATCCATACTCATGGTACAAGCAATTAACTTTATATCTTGATCGATTGCTTGATCGATAAGTGAGTATAAAGAATCAACATTTTTCTTGTTCATTACATAACGCATCATAATATTACCTAGTCCAAACATATTCATTTTTGATAATGGCATATGTATTGGATCCTTAGGTAACATAAGGTCAAACATTTTGGAAATACCTTTCTTTTTAACGCGAGTTGATTGCGCTTTTTTTAATGCGTTGAGGCCCCAAAAAGTAAAGAAAATAGTTACATCTTTACCTGCTGCTTTAGCGCCATTTGCGATGATCATTGCTGCTACTGCCTTATCTAACTCACCGCTAAATAAAACAATTGTTGTACCTGTAGCAGTGTCATTGATTTCAAATTCTTTTGGCTTTTCTTTTTGAATAATTGCATTAATTACATTTGCTTCTTCAGTAAGATTTACAAGGGTATTCCCTGTTTGTTTCGCCCAACTTTTAATATCACTATTGAAACCAGGATCTGTAACTGTTACCTCGATTTGCTCACCCGTTGAAATATTGTTAATTTCTTTACTGATATTAACAATAGGTCCAGGGCACTGAAGACCTCTAAAATCAAATTGTTTACGATTCTCTTTGATTTCAATATCTTTTTCTATTAAAGGAGCACTATTGAAGTTCTTTGCTTCATAATCTTTATATCCACCCTTTAAATTCACGACATCATAACCTTGTTTGGCTAAATAATCGCAAGCTTTAGTGCTTCGGTTACCGCTTTTACAATGTATATAATACGTTTTGTTGCTATTCTTATTGAATGATTTAATCTCTTCTACTGGGTGTAAAGTTGAACCGTTAATGTGTCCTAATTCATATTCTTCTTTTGTTCTAACATCAATCAATTGACCCATTTTTGCCAATTTTTCTAATTCTTCTTTGTTTAATGAATTAATGTGTACTTCTTTGTATTGTTCCATACTTACCTCCTATAAATACCTATGAGGGTATAATAAAACGGATAGAATCATTTGCCAAATACCTATAGGGGTATTTGACAATTTTGTTTTAATTTATTATTATTAACTTAATCAATTTATGTGGAGGAAATGAATATGACTTATGATAAAAAAATGATTAATCGTATAAATAGAATACAAGGTCAATTAAATGGTGTCGTAAAAATGATGGAAGAAGAAAAAGATTGCAAAGATATAATTACGCAACTTAGTGCATCTAAAGGTTCTATACAACGTTTAATGGGGATTATAATTAGTGAAAATTTAATAGAATGCGTTAAAACAGCAGAAGAAAATAATGAAAGTTCTCAAGAATTAATTAATGAAGCAGTTAATTTATTAGTTAAAAGTAAATAATGGATATAGCAAATATGACTATTATGTTGCTAATTGGCGTACTGGGTGGATTTATATCTGGATTAATAGGTATTGGGGGCGCAATTATTATTTACCCAGCTATTCTTATATTGCCACCATTAATAGGTATACCTGCGTATAGTGCATATATTGCTTCGGGACTTACCTCTAGTCAAGTATTTTTCAGTACACTTAGTGGATCATTAAATGCAAGAAAACAACCAGCTTTCTCTCCTAAACTTGTTATATATATGGGAGGGGGTATGTTGATTGGAAGCATGTTAGGGGCAATTTTAGCTAGTTTGTTTAATGCTACTTTTGTAAATACGGTATATGTAATAATCGCCATACTTGCTTTAATATTGATGTTTATTAAAGTTAAACCTACTACACAAGAGACGAAATCTAAACCTTTGCTATTTATTATAGTTGGATTTGGAATTGGTGTAATTTCGGGAATTGTGGGTGCAGGTGGAGCATTTATCATCATTCCTGTATTATTAGCATTATTTAAATTACCAATGAATACGGTAGTGAACAATAGCATAGCAATTGCTTTTATATCTTCAGTAGGGGCATTTTTTATAAAATTAATGCAAGGATATATACCAGTAGAAAGTGCAATTTTTTTGATAATTGAATGATGATCATTTTCTGAAAATATTATGTGGTCATATAATATAATGCCCATCATTTCACTAATCTCTTTTATTCTCTGAGTTATTTTGATATCTCCTGGAGAAGGTGTCGGATCTTATCAAGAGTAAATTATGAAAAAAATGGTTTAAATCAATGTTCTTACTTTAAGTACATGTGTTTAACGTAAATGATAATTAGTTAAATATAAAAAGGTTATCCCAATCAATAGGATAACCTCTTTATACTTTACTTTATGGTTTGGATTCGCCACTTCAAAGAAGAAATGAAATCAGAGCATTGAATGTTCCATTTTCAAACAATATATAAATACCTAGCCCAATGAATACAATTGGTACAATCCAACGTTCATATTTCTCAATTGTTTCCGATATAAAATCGAAGGAAGCTAGACGGTAACTGACATAGCACAAAACTCCAACCATAATTAGAAAGACAATAGTGACAATAAAGATTTCAGACATACTTAAGGTCGTGAAGTACGGTATATAAATGGAAAAGTCATCCGCACTGGAAGCCAATACGATGAAAATCATCGTCAAAAATAACTGATTAAATTTTCCAGAGGAGAATAAAGATAAAATGCTACTTTCATCTTCATCCTCTTCTCCTTTAATCCATATTTTCACGCCTAGGTAAAGTGGTAAAAGTCCAAGTAGTCCGATAACCCATTGCTGAGGAATTAAATTTACAACCCCCTGTGCAACTAAAAGACTTGCTCCTATCACAATTGCAGTCCCTATATATTGTCCTATCCAAATATGTTTTACCTGACCTTTTTTTACTTGCGAAAACAAAAGAATTAATATGACGAGATAATCAATTCCTGTTGCTACATATACCGCAGTAGCCGTCAGTATCGTCGCGATCATTTTATCATCTCCAAATATTTTAGGGATAGGACTTTTCTTCAAAATGAAAAGTCCTTCCGTAAATTGCACACATATAGTACCTATTTATCCTTCACTCTCATCAGTCGCAAACTATTTAATGCTACCAAAATAGTGGCTCCCATATCGGAAAGAATCGCAATCCAAAGGGTTAGCCAGCCTGGAATAACCAATAGTAAGGCAATTATCTTAATTCCGATGGCAAACGTGATGTTCGCTTTGATGATATTTAGCGTTTTCCTGCTAAGTCTTACTGCAAATGGAAGCTTACTTAAATCATCTCCCATTAATGCAATATCAGCTGTCTCGATGGCAGTATCTGTTCCAGCACCGCCCATTGCAATGCCAACAGTGGATGCAGCAAGTGCAGGAGCATCATTGACGCCATCGCCAATCATAGCTACATTACCATGCTCGGCTTTCATTTTTTTAATATAGTCCAACTTATCCTGTGGCAACAATTCGGACTGAATATCAGAAACGCCTACATGAGCACCGATTGCTTCTGCGGTACCTTGATTATCACCTGTCAGCATAATTGTTTGCTTGATTCCTAACTGATGAAGTTTTAGAATCACATTTTTACTTGTTTCGCGGACCTCATCTGCTACAGCAATCACGCCGAGGATTGTTTGGTCCGTTCCAATAATCATGGCCGTTTTCCCTTGGTTTTGTAAAACTTTCACTTTATTTTCAAACTCAAGGCTAAAATCGGAAACATTTAATTCTTTAAAAAGCCTTGGACTGCCAATGTAATAGGTTGTTCCATCTATATTCCCTTGAATGCCCCGACCTGTAATAGAAGTGAAGTCCTTCACTCTAACATCGGAATAAGTAATATTATCTTGCTCTGCTTTCTTCATTATTGCTGAAGCAAGTGGATGTTGTGATCGATATTCTAAAGCTGTAATAATGGAAAACAGCTCTTTTTCTTCCACTTGATCATTTAACACTTTAAAATCTGTTACCACTGGTACACCTTTTGTCAGTGTTCCTGTTTTATCAAATGCGATTGCCTTAATGGCTCCTAATTCCTCTAGATAGACACCGCCTTTAATCAACACACCTTTTTTAGCTGCATTTCCAATTGCCGAGACAATCGAGATTGGAGTAGTAATAACTAATGCACACGGACATCCAACTACAAGTACCGCTAATCCTTGATAAACCCAAGTATCCCAACTTCCACCAAAGAATAAAGGTGGAACGACTGCAACGAGCGCCGCAATAACCATAATGATCGGCGTATAATATTTCGCAAATTTATCTACGAATGCTTGCGCTGGAGCGCGCTCCCCTTGTGCTTCCTCAACCAGATGAATAATCTTGGAGATAGTTGTATCCTCTACGTATTTGGTGATTTTTACTTCAAGTAGTCCCTCTTCGTTAAGCGTGCCTGCAAATACTTCATCATCTACCGTTTTGGCAACAGGGACAGATTCTCCTGTTATAGCAGCCTGGTTGACAGCCGACACACCATTTATAATGATCCCATCCATGGCAATTTTCTCCCCTGGTTTGACGATCATAATATCACCCACGGCAATATCGTCCACATGGATCATTATTTCCTGACCATTCCGCCTAACAAGTGCTTCTTTTGGGGCAATATCCATCAATGAACGAATGGACTGTCTTGCTCTATCCATAGAAAAACGTTCAAGTGCTTCACTGATTGCAAAGAGAATGACAACAATGGATGCCTCTGCCCATTCACCAATGATGGCAGCTCCAATAACTGCAACGGTCATCAGGGTTTTCATGTCGAAATCAAAGCGTATCAAATTTTGAAAACCAACTTTAAATAGTGAATATCCGCCAATTACAATCGAACTTACAAATAACATGGACGTTACAAGGTTATCTTCTCCATTTACAAAGTGAGAAAGGTAACCAAAAGCAATCAGTAATGTGGCAAACAGCAATGTGCTGTGTTTTTTATAAAACGGTATTTTCTCTTCTTTAGGAGCCTTAGTGTCTTCTTTGACCGCTTGTATCGATGGATTCGCCAGTTTTTCAGGAATTACCTTAAGATTCTCGAAAGCACCTGCTTTTTCAAGCTCTTCAACCGATGCGTTTCCATATACATCAATTTTAGAAGCGCCAAAGTTCACTTTTGCATCCTGAACTCCAGCTAGTTGTTTTACATTTTTTTCAAACTTCCCAGCACAGTTTGCGCAAGAAAATCCCTCCACACGGTAAACATTTTTATCTTCTGTTACCACTGGTTCGACCCTTCTTCTAGCCTTCTCTGGTGCCACTTTAAGATTCTCGAAAGCACCAGCCTTTTCCAGATCTTCAACGGTTGCACTGCCAAAGACATCAATTTTGGAAGCTCCGAAATTGACTTTAGCATCATGCACCCCTGATAGTTCTTTTACATTTTTTTCAAACTTCCCAGCACAATTCGCACACGAGAAACCCTCCACACGGTAAACCTGTTTATCTTCTGTTAATGTTTTTGTTGAACTATCCAATACTAGCAACCTCCCTTTGATGCAAGAAAGCTTTTTCTACAAGCTGTTTAACATGCTCATCATCTAGTGAATAATAGACTAATTTTCCTTCTTTACGGTATTTTGCTATACCTAAATTTTTCAATAATCTTAAATGATGGGATGCCGTAGCCGTTGAAGATTCAATGATATTAGCTACATCACAAACACATAACTCTCCCTCTAAAGACAAAACATAAGCAATTTTAACTCTTGTATCATCTGATAGAGCCTTAAAAACTTTCGCTACATCCATAGGATTCTGTTTAGCAAGGTCTTTTTTAGCCCTGTTTACCTTATCTTCATGAATATAGGTAACTTCACACATATCTTTTGTCATAATTACCCTCCTTATTCAAATGACTGTTTGTTTGATGATTATAATATATCCCACTATAAACAAATAGTCAAATGATTGTTTGAATGATATATAATTAATATTAAAAAGGATTGGTTTCTAATGTTAGAAACCAATCCTTTCGGAGATTTTAACCAAATTTTAAAGTATCTTAAACATAACTGCCCCGTTAGTTTAAGTGCATCCTTTCACAATCTGTCTACAGATTAATAATAAAAACTACTCTTTATTATACAGATCTCCATATAATTTTTGAATTTGGTTCTGTAATTTTTTATTTTCTTTTTCTAATTCCATAACTCTTCTTTTTAAGGTTTTTATAAGGATTTCCTCCGAACGAGAACTTTTCTTGGGTTTTGAGACTACATTTGATGTTATTTGACGCTCACGAAGGGATTCGATTCTTTGCCTAATATCGTGTTCCTTATAAAGCCATGATTTAGAAACATTAGCTTCCTTTGCTATTGAATTAAAATTAATAGCTTTACCTTCAATCGAAAATTTAGAAATCGCTTTGTCTACTTTTTCTCTTGTCTTTTGTGATTTCTGCTTCGCCAAACGTACAATTTCTGTTGTATTTCTAACTTGTTTATTCATTGATAATTACCCCGTTAAACTTCCAATGATTTGTTCTAAACGCTCTTTAATACGGCTATTAGTCTCTATTTGTCTTTGCCATTGTTTATCCTTTGCTATGGTTAATAACTCTTCTGTACGCTCTAACTGTTCTTCGTGCTGTGGTAAGAATTGCTTACTGGTACAGAAGTGAGTGCAATCTAAGCATGCATTCGCATGTGGACAACCACCTGCTATTACTGGCAATCTACAATAACCATTTGGAAGCACTTGTGCATTTATATTTTTCTTGAACCATTGAAGCTCTACATCATCGACTTCACTATCATCATCTAGATTGAGCACATCTCCATTATTGGTAACCAGTTTTTCTTGAAATTTAGTAAATTCATTTTTTAGAGTTTCATCAAAGATATGAGCGTATCTGCTTGTCATTTCTGGGCTTTCATGTCCCAAAAATTTCTGCACAATATGCTGGGGCACCCCGTTGTTAATCATTCTTGTTCCTACTGAATGGCGAAAGGCATGGGCATGGAATCTATAAATCTCGCCTAATTTATCCACTATATTTTGCTCATAAGCTAATTTATTTAATTCGCCTCTAAATGTTTCTTGTTTTAATGGCGATCCATCTTTTCTTGGAAAGAGGTATTCACTATCTGGAAATTCCTCTGAAACTTTATCTTCCCGAACTTTAATAAGTAAAACTACCTCTTTAGATATTGGAACTATATGCTCCTTTTTCATTTTCCATTGATAATACTTTAAAAAGTAATCTCCATCTTTGTCCTCTAATAAACAGCCTTTTTTCAAGGTGCACAATTCACTTATCCTCATTCCACATTCTTGAACAATCATAGTCATCGTAGCTATATATTCGGGTAATTTATCAAGATGACTGTTCAATTGCTCTAGAACGAATTCTTCTATAAAGCGAGGTTTTGCTCTTGGTATTTTCGGATAGTCCTCGGGATAAATTAATAATTTGGAAGGAACATCATCCCATTCTAGCCTATGAAGGGTACTAAATAGTCCTTCCAATATAGAGATCCTCCCAGTTATTGTACTAGGTTTTATCCCCATCATGTTTAGTTCACTTAAATATGCTTCAATTTCCACTCTCGTTAATTGGTGTACTCTCTGAACGTGTTTAAACTTTATGTCCAGAAAATTAAAGAACTCTTTAAGTTTTTGGGCAATATCACTTACATAGGAAAAGCTATCCATGTTCAATCTTAACTTACAATATCTTTTTACAAGCTGTTTAAAATATGTATTCCGAAACCCTTTAAAGTTAATTGTATATTCATATTGTGTTGGGTTAACCTTATCATCTGGCAAAGGTAAGTTTCGTCTATCCCAAACGTCTTTATCCCACTCCTCTCCATCAAAATAAAAATCCTCATAAAACTCAATAAATTGTTTAAGATTAGTAACATAGTAAGAATTAGCTTTTACAGGTGTTTTTTCTTGATTAGCAGTAATCTTATAATTAGTGGTGGTAATTCTAACACCCTGTTTTGTCAAATATGTTCTATACTCCGTCATTGCTTTATCAATAGGAACTTCAGTAATTGAAGTAATGCTGGGATACTTTAAATCTAAAAAATCCAACATTTTATTAATTACTGTTCCTTTTCTAATCCAGACAGTTTTTGCATTCCATATTCCATTGTTTAAATGGTAAAAATAAAAATATTTCAATTCTGTTCTTAACCACAGATTTTTAACACGTTCAAAACGAACCCAACGATTTCTTAAAGCAGGATTCTTACTTAATTCTATGGCAGAAGGATGTGGACATTTTCTTATATCCCAACTATTATTAGCCCAAAACCCTTGCATTTCTTCATTCATTACAGCTATTTTTTTGCTGATCTCACTCTGACTGATAATTTTCCTTTTACTAGAAGCATTCATTTAGCTGGTATTCTTTATCTAGTAATAAATACAATGGATACGGCTTATTCTCCACTTCTATCCTTTGAACCCTCACACGCGCCCCCCTCTTTAAACACTTTAAGTACTACAAATTATAAACCTTGTTAATTTTTATTTAAAGTAAAATCTCCCTTTAACATCTCCTCCTGAACTACTTTAACTACTATTATTTATTATACTATGGTTAATATGTCTCCACTTGGGTGGTTATGGCCAATAATCATACCCGTTGCGTTACTTAATATGGCTGTTTTAAATATTTCTCGAGGATGTATAACCGCAAAATTAATGGTTCCTATAGAGACGGTTTCAATATGTGTAGGTTCATTTTTGCTATTCAAGCAAATTAAAATGAAGTGTTCTCGGTCAGCATTTCCTATGAAGTCACGCATAATATCAGCAGCGTCTTTTGGTTCTTCAATACGTCTTTTTAAATACCAAAGTGTATCTTCTTTAACCATTTGGACTTTGACAACATCTATTCTTTTTCTACTCATTATGGATAAGCTCTATACTTTCTATTAAGTCAGGGTGAACAATGGATGTGATAGAATCATCATTCATATAAATGGAATATAGCTCATCTAATTCTGAATTATTTTTTTGTTTGATGAAAAGGCGATAATGCCTTTAATAACATCGATGTGTGGTTGATGCATTAAATATTGGTATACTTCTTTCCATGTTTGATTCATTCTATTTAGTCTCCTTTAATGGTTTAATTGTCCATGCCTTTCTAGCGTATGGATTTAATGGATGCATGATTTCATTTGTTTGAGGATTTGTTAATATACTGATTTTCTTACTGTGAGGTTTTAACATGTCTAATACTTCATTCACTCGATTTTCCACAAGAGGTTTTTTTCCGTAGGAACCCCAAGCCAATAAAACACTATCGGCTTCTTTGACAGCTTTCATAATGTGAATATCCGTGTGCTTGTCATGGCTGTTTTCGATATGTTTTAAATTAATGGGGGTATCAATATTTGAAAAAAGATTTATAAAATTAACGCCACCATATTCATCTTTTTCAGCTACTTTATTGACAATAAGTTGTGTTGTAAGGTCAACGTTGATAACACCATCATAATGAGGATACATCGTTATAATTGTAAGTACTTCTTTATCAATATCCCAAGTTTTCTTGAGAAGATAACGATGCATTTTATCCTGACTAAATATCGCTTCAGTTTCTAATACACTTTTGATTGATTTCATTTTATCTAACTCCTTTATTTAATATTCTTCAGGTAACAACATGACGTAATAAGAAAGGTCTACATCATCTTCTCGGATAATGTAGACCTTATTAATATTGATAGCTTTTGAATAATTTGCCTTATGAATTTTTACGTACTCTGGACGTTCTTGCTTATGTTTGATATATAATTGACTATTATGCATATTGAACTGGAATATATGAAAGTAATCAATCTCTTCTAGTTCCTTGAATTGTTCGTTTTCGCGTTGCGCTACAAGTTTCCATAACTGTTGCTGCAACATTGCTGGCAAGTAATTGGCAATACTACGTGTAATATAACGTTTCATGCTCATTTCTCCTTTTCTATATCTTTCATTATTGTAATAACTTCTGTAATGACTGTGACGCTTATCTGAGCTATGTGTATCCATTTATTCATTATTATAATTCTCCTTTTCAAGTAAGTGTCTTTGATCTAGTAGTGGCATAACTGTGTTATGAAGATATAAGAAGTCCATATCGTTTGTTTCATCAATATAACCAATCGCAATAAGTTGTTTTTGATAGTAGAGGATAAAGGGGTATATATGCCTTTCATGAAGTGTGTCAGAGTAGTAAGTATACGTATGAAGGATTTTGTTGGTAAGCGGACCAAGTCTGATATATTGATCAGGAAGGATATTATCTGCCACTTCCTCGATAGATTCACATTCCCATTTTTCGTCCTTTGGCAGATTGAATAAGTTAGTTATATACTCTTTGAGTTGTTTTTCTAGTGTCATGGTTATGACCTCCTATAATGTTTTTGATGTATACATGTAATACACCATATAGATAATATATGCTTCAAAAAAATTTTGTTTCGTTTGTGAATCCCATTGTTATTAAGAAAATATCCCAATAGAAAATTATCACAATTGTTGATATGACAAGGAAATCCCATTATCCCGCTCATTTCTCAGGAAATATAGCGATATATTTATATATCATTTGGATTTGGTGGTGTCAGTACGACTTACTTTTTCTTTTTATATTATTTATTTATAAATAATAATGGGATTTCGGGATTACGCTTGCGTAATCCTTATCCTACATGTATTTATCAAATCCCATTGCTATCCCGTTCATATTTTATTTTGGGATGTTCTTTCGTCATACAATATAAGCTTCACATTGAGTTGTGACTTGTTAGTATGTTGAAAAGATTCGTTAGATGGGTGTTATTGAATGACGAAAGGACAGTACATAGATATTAGATTTGAAGAAAGAGCGTTTGAGGCAAAAATAAAGACGAAGTGCTGAGGAGCACTTCGTCGAGAGGGGTATTATTGAAAAGTTGTTTAATAATTTCATTATTGAGTTTTAGTGTAACGTAGAACTGTTTTTTATGATTACCGTCTTTACGAATATCAATACGGTCAATGACTGTAAGATATAATGCTTTGAGTTGTGCTTTATCCATTGATTCTATATTTTGAAATATTCGTTGTAATAGGGCAGCGATTTGTTTCGTATCATAAGATAGTTTCTCTTGATTTTGTTGCTGTTTGAGTTGATTCATTTGATTTGTAATGTCATTGAGTTGTGTTTCATATTGATGAATAGTTGCTTTCAATGCAGATGTTAGGTCCGGATTATCTTCAATGGTTTTAACTAAATTATGGAGTTTCCCGCTGACTTCATCGTATTGTTGTTGTTTATAAGCGATATCGTGGTTCAATGCACCAATATCGACTTTATTTTCTTGATTGACACGTTCTAAGACTTGGTTAATGACTTTATCACTTTTGACAATTTCGAGTATTTGATCCATGACGTATTTCTCAATCACATCAGCTCTAACGCTATTCGCAGAACATACTTTTGAGCCTTTGTTTCGGAAGTTACTGCAAGAATAATAACGTATTCGCTTCTTGGTACCATCTTTCAATGTGTTCGTTGTGTTACTAGCTGCCATTGGTGCACCACATTGTGGACAATGAACGATACCTGTTAATAGATTAGTTCCTTTACCGTGGACTTGAGGTTTTTGACTGACTTGTTTTTTACGTAATTGGACTTTATCCCATAAGTCTTGAATAATAATAGGGGAATGCTTACCTTCAGCTATTATTGGTTTATCATTCAGCCCTTTACGACGCTTTTCATTCCAATCTTTGTACTTTGCGAATTGAATTTTACCAACATAGAATGGATTAGATAAGATATAGGTCACTGAACCAATACTGAAAGGCTTTCCTTTTTTAGTCACGTATCCTTTGTGATTGAGTGCATTCGCAATTTTACGATATCCGTGGCCTTTAGCATATGACTCAAATATATATTTGACAATATTCGCTTCATGTTGGTTTATCATGAGTTCATGCTTGCTATCCGGTATTTTGTCATAGCCCAGCGGCAAATTGCCTTGATAATAGCCTTCTTGAGCGCGTCGGGTTTGACCCATGAATACATTTTCGACAATATTATTTCTTTCAAATTCTGAAAAACTCGCTAGAATTTGTAGCATCAATTTACCACTGCTTGTATTGACTTCCATACGCTCAGATAAGCTGAAGAATTCGACATTTTGACGATGAAGGTCTTCAACAATTTTGAGTAAGTCAGAAGTGTTACGTGCTAGTCGGTTTGTTTTGTAGACCATAACAGAATCAATCTGACCTTCGTTCGCATCTTTTAACAAACGTTGTAGTTCTGGTCGGTTCATAGATTTTCCAGAGATACCTCTATCCGCGTATACATCTACAACAACAAAGTTATTGAAATCACAATATTCTCGAATTTGATTGATTTGTCCATCGATACTATAGCCTTCAGTACTTTGGATTTCCGTTGATACACGAACATAGATACCGACACGTTTTTGTTTGAGTTGTTGCATGATTTTTTCATCCTTTCTGATTAAGCAATCGATGATTGCGAGGTTTGGTTCACAATGTTCAATGGTTCATTTTTGAAATAGATCCCAACAAGGGCTTTATTTTTTGTAATGCGAATTTCATCAATATAGGGATGCAGCATGTTTAACGTGAAACTTTTCTGTATAACCTTTTGTAGTGATGTTTGTAACTGATTATCACTTATGGAGGATATGGTTTTGTGCTTTTGATTCATCAAATGAGTCTGTTTTCTGAATGATTCAGCATCAATCATACCTTTGGCAAGTTTATCTATCAGTTGTTCTTGAGTTAGCGTACTTTTAGCTTCTATCACTCTTTGTTTTTTGAGGCGTTGATGAATTGCATTATTAATTTTTGAATAGAGCTGTTGGTTTTGAAAGAAGTTCTGACATGTAGCTAAGACTTGAACTTCTAATTTTTGTGCATTTATTCCTTTGAATGAACAGACAAAGCGAGATTCATTCATATTTTTAGGACAAATATAATATCGCAATGTATGTTTTTTTCTTATTGTCATATTTGTCAGTGTTGAGTCACAACAAGGACATTTGATCTTTTGTTTCAGCTGATTCTCTGAAGGTATACAGTGAAGTTGCTTCTTATTACGGATTGCTTGAGCATGTTCATATTTCGTTGCCGAAACAATAGGTGGTACCATATTGTTATATTGACCA
This sequence comes from Mammaliicoccus sp. Q-M61, assembly GCF_022386055.1. Taxonomy (NCBI): domain Bacteria; kingdom Bacillati; phylum Bacillota; class Bacilli; order Caryophanales; family Staphylococcaceae; genus Mammaliicoccus; species Mammaliicoccus sp. Q-M61. The sequence goes on along the minus strand of NZ_JAJNJL010000007.1, from coordinate 114,728 downwards.
TATTGATTGATGACACGACCACAATAATTTGGGTTCATAATTATATTTCGTACCTGATAAGGCTTGCGGGTAATAAGTTTATTATCGTCTTCTAAATATTGTGCAATCTTCTTGTAGCCATATCCTTGAAGATAATAATTGAATACAGCTTTGACGGTAGGTGATTCATCATTATTAATGATGAAAGTACCATTTTGATAGTGATAACCGAAAGGCGCATGGGTCGTTATGAGTTTACCTTGTTTTGCCTTTTCTCTAAGTCCATTTTTGACTTGTTCTCCAATATTATCGGATTCAAGTTCAGCCAGACTCATGAATATATTGAGTTTTAGGCGATCAAACGCTTTATCCATATCAAAATAGCCATCATGAACACTTAGAATATGAACATGATATTTTTGACAGAGTTTCATGAGTTTTAATGCATTTTTCAAGTTGCGATGAAGTCGATTCAAGCGATAACAACATAATACGTCACATTGTCTTTGTTGGATGCGTTCGGTGACTTGTTGATAGCCTGTTCGATTATCTGTTCTGCCTGATTGCTTATCACTAATGTATTGGATATTTTGAATATTGTGCTTTGGAGCTAATAATTCTATTGCTTGCTTTTGAGCTGGGAGTGATTGTTGTTTCGTTGTACTTTGGCGCAAATAACCAATGGCTCGTTTCATAGTATTTCCTCCTTTCAAAGAGATAATATATATTTATGAACGAAATTATAGATAAGCCCAACACCAGTCGGGTGTTGGGCGGTATTATTAGTCATCAGCGTGATTGATTTCTTCAATAACCAGATCGGCTAATAGTATGATTAATTCGTCCATGTATATCACCTCATTATTCATAGTATTAACAACAATTCTTTAGTTGCATCTCAAAAGTAGTAACGAATTCGATATTCTTCTTTGAGCAAATTTTTTTAAATGAATGTAATCTTCATATTCTCCATATGCAACAATGGACGTAGGTTTGATTACTTTCTCCAAAATGTCATTTATTAACTTGTACTCCTCAGTGTAAGTGTTACTTATTTGACGACCTTCTTGTTTACAGCATTCCTTCACAGTATCTAGGGGTGTGCTTTCTAAGTATTCAAATCTTTCATCTTCAATTTCGTGAGCTAGTGCTACTGTATTCATAGTACAATTCCTCCATTGATTTAATATTTGTGCTACAACACCTTTAAATAGGTGTTGTAGCAAATTTATTTAATAACATATTTTAAGCTTTAAAAGTCAATATCACCGTTTTTATCCCATTCTCTTGCTTTTGAAATCATGTCTCGTAGTATTGGATGTTGGTGTTCAGAGATAAATGATAAGGGTATATTGAATTTACTTTTTTCAGATAGACCAAAAATAGGAGCGTATGATTTATCAAGCTTAAGATGATAAAATACGATGGTTTTTGGTTTGCCTTCTTTGTCTTTGACACTACGTTTTGTTGTTTTACGATTGGCGTCTGACTGGATGTAATCTTTATCCCTCAGTGCATCAATGACATTATTTGTATCTTGGAAATTATGTTCTTTTAACATATTTTTAAAAACCGAGGCAATCATTTTCACCTGGATATGATCATCTTCAAGTGAAATCATTCCATAATTTTCAATAAGCGTTGATAACCTAGTGTCGTCAGAAAACTTACCACGATTTTGTGCTACAAATTGGACAATGACTTCAATTGCTTTATCAGCTAGGCTTCGCTCACTAACAGAATCTAAATGATAGTTAATAAGATAGTCCCTTACAGCATTCAAATCAACAGGTGTGGCAATGACACGTTCCAATATACGTGCTGATGTTGTAATGGTTGCATAGCGTTTGAACATCCGAATTCCTGTATTGCTGGTTTCCTTTTCTAGTTGAGTTTTGAACCTTAGGTGCTCATTTTGGAACCATTTAATGACTTCTTGTTCACGATTGAGTAGATATTCAGCTACTAATGGCATGATATGACCATAATTAGCTGATGTTGCTTTTTTAATAGTATCTGCGTTGTCAGCGTTAGTTGTAAAAGCTTCAGATATTTCAATGGTACGTACATTCAAACCATCATTACGTGCACTATTATTGAAAATACTGTGTTCGGCAGTACTAATTACTGAGGTTCCCCAGTTTTTTAGTGACTTGACTTCTCCGTGTATATTAGAACGTTGTCTTCCTTGACCTTCGGCAATTGAATAGAGCAAACCAGTTGTATCTTTAAAGGTTGCAGATGACAGTTCGTCCAATACAATAGGTACACCATAGTTGTTACTTAGATATCCTTCAAGCGCGTTTCTAGTGCCATTCCATGATCTAAACAGCGTATTACTACCTTTAGTAGGGTTGCCGGTTATTGAGACTCCTAAAGCCGCTGCAGTTGATTTACCCGTGCTTGAATTTCCCGTAAATGAGAAAATCGTACCTGCGAATTCAACCTCATGTTTTGTTTTTAAAAACGCAGTTACTAATGAAGAAATACCAAACACTACAGCAAGTTCGAGTAACAAGTTTCCTTTTACTTCATCAAGATACATTTGCCACCAGTCTTCAAAAGTGCCTTTAGGTTGTAGATCGTACTGTGTTTCACAAATGATTTCATCCGCCTGCGACTGTGTAATTTCTTTTGAAAGATATGGTTCATCTAATGAAATGACGACACCTTTATCAGTATTTAACACACCGACACCCGTATACAACGATGACAGAGGCAGTGATTGGCGCATTAATTGTAGTGCATTGCTTAATGATTTAATGTACTTCTCATTGATGCTGAAGCCATACATGATTAGTGAAGGTAACTTTTGCGATGTTAAAATATCTGATGTTTCAATACGTTCAATATTTTGTCCGTTGGAAATAACTAGTTTCTCAACCCCAGATTTGGGGTCAAGAAACTTGTTTTTAATTAAAATTGGACTAGATAAGCGTATGGACTTTTGCTGATCATTTTTACCTTTCGGTGGTATAACTTCATACCATGAATCTTCAGTAAGCCAGTATGGATATTCACTAAAGATGATGTTAGTCATTAGTTGTTACCACCTTTCCAGTTATTTTGATGATTCATCGGATTTGGTGCAGTTTTAAGGTAGAGCAAAGATGAACCTTTTTTTCCAACTACAATGAATGGAAGGTTAGGTGTATATTTTACAAAATGTGCAAACCAACGACCAACATCTTGTTGAATTTCAGTCGAGCACAAAACATTAGCCCTCACATTCAAATCGTGATACATAAACATGGTGCCTACAGGTAAATTAAATGCGATGCTTGTAACAGCACGTTTTAGTGTATAAAATTCTTTTTCTTTCATCATAAGTTCCTCCAAATAAGTCTTATTAGTCAATCAATACTGTAGATGCTTAACACCTCAATGGTTGATTGCTATAATAAGCATAAATGAAGCATTTTAATTAGACGCGGAACAAAAAATAGGGAGGGGGGTATATATGATACCTACGATAGAAGAAATTATTGACAAGTATGGCAGTTTAGTAGATTGTCTAAAGTTTGATATATCAGGTGAGGTTTATGAAGACTTATTGTTATTAAGAAGTTTAAGCGATTTAAATGAACACCAAAAGATGCATAGAGTTTCATTTATACAAAAACACTTTAACCCTAATTTTGATTATTTGTTAGATGACTCAGAATTTAGAAGTATGAATAAAATTTATAGAAATTTAAATACTATGACGTATATCAATAGTCAAAACAATGAATTTAAACTTAAACCATTTATAAATGAAGAACAATTAAAATCACTACTTGCGATAAAGAAAGTAGATGAACATTTGAGTTATGACCCATCTATTACCTCAAAAGCATTAGCAGATATAAACAAGACGCAAAAAAGATTGGTTACAAAGCCAAATATTCTCTATAATCGATCCAAAAAAGAAAATGAGTATGTACGGTTAGGAGGAAAAATATCATATACAAAGATGGAGAAGCATTGGGAATATTTACATAATGAGATTCAGTATTATAATCTTACTAATCAATTAATTAGTTATGTTGCTTTAGAAAAGGAATATGCATGGGCTTTTTTAAATGAATTATTTTATTTAATAGAATTATATTTGAAGGCATTTAAAGGACAAAAGAAAACTGGCCATGAATTTGAAGAAGGATTGAACGCATTTATTCAATCATATGTCATTATTTTACTTATAGATATAAGATTACCGACTGTTAGGTTATATATTATTAGGCGTATTGTGGATGAATGCGAAAAAGAATCAGATAATCAAAAAAGAATTAAACTGATAGAGGAATCCATTAAAAAGTACAGATATGTAAAAGAACAGATTGAAAGATTTGGAAATGCGTTGAAAGAAGAATTATCAATCGCGACTTTGTCTATTGAACAGAATATGTTAGAAGCTAAAATTGATTATTATAAGAATTACTACTATCCTAGAAAAAAAACAAAGCATAACAATATTGAGTACAACGTATCAATGTTTTTTAAAGCTGTAGATTCTTTAAAGAAATAGTATTCGACGGACAATATTTATAGATAATAATTAATTAGAGAGGTTTTAAGTTGTGTTTAGATTAAAAAAATGGTATTTAAAACAAAAAGGCTATTTTTGCCGTGTCGGTGAAAAGTGGGACAATAGTAATTTATCCCATGAAAATATACATAGTTATGTAGATAGAGTACTTGAATATGAGACTGAAACACGTAGAAACGGCCAACCAACTGAAGAATATATATTAGCTAGTAGTGGGGAAAAAATAAATGAAGATTTAAGAAGTGGTACTAATGATCACAAAGAAATTCTAGAGGTATTTGATAAATATAAAGTAAAAGAGGATATAACTACTTATAGAACGGTTAGTCCTCGGATATACAAATTAATGGAGAAAAATGCTAAAAACTTAAATGGAGTAGATTTGTTTGAACTTGGAATTTTACACACTTCATTAATAAAAGGGTACGAATCAAGAGAAGAAGGTTACAAATTACGGGTAAAAGTAAAAAAAGGAACACCAGCTTTCTATGTAGGTAATTTAACAGGCGAAGAAAGCCATTATTATGAGGTGATTGTAGTTAATAATTTAAAATTAAAAATCATATCTATTGAAGATTACTATATAAATTGTGAAGTAGTATAATTGGAATCAATTCTGTTAGTTGTTCATAATAAGCCAATTATTTTTTTAATGAACTTATTACTTAAAAACCGCATCATCAACTGATAAGCAGAGAGTTATCATGAGTGATGAGGGGTTTTGATAATCTGGAAAAGGACAATTAGATGAAGAGGTGATTTGTAAATGGAGAAAGCCATTTTTTATAATATGTGTATGATATATGATGCCGAAAGAGTAGTGGTAATTGATCGTAAAAAAGATGATTGGCCAGGTATTTCTTTTCCAGGTGGAAAAGTTGAGCATGGAGAATCATTCACTAATTCAACAATCAGAGAAATCAAAGAAGAAACGGGTTTAGATATAAGTAACCTTGAATTATGTGGAGTAAAAAATTGGATGGATGATGAGATAAGATATGTAATATTTTTATATAGAACAAATAATTATTCTGGTGAATTAGTTAGTTCTGATGAAGGAGAAGTTAGGTGGGAACAAATTTCAAATCTTACTAATTTACAATTATCATTAGACATGGAAGAGATGTTAAGAATATTTCAAGAAAATAATTTAAGTGAATTTTTTTATTTCAAAGATAATGAAGAATGGAACTTTCATCTCAACTAGATTACTAATTTTATAGATAAAAACCAGCGTTTAATCAACGGTATAAGGCCTATGATGAGGGAGTAAAATATTAATCCCAAGTTGATCAGTAAAGAAAATTTTAATAGAACTATTAATTAAAATAGTTCTATTTATTTCCTGATGCTATTGAGATTCTATTCCAAAGGTTGACTTGATTGATTATCATAACGATCTCAAAGTATTCTTCTTGTGTATAATACTTTAATACTGCTTCATAATCTTTATCGTTTATTTTTGAATTCAAGTATGTTAATTTTTCAGCTAGTTGTAATGCTGCTTTTTCTTTTTCGTTATATAGTTTACTTTCGTTAAAATTAGCGAGATCTTGTATTTTATTTGAATCTATTTTAAATTTTTCGCTTTTCTTTTGATGTAAATTTTGACAGTAAGTGCAACCATTAATTTGGGAGCATCTGAGTTTAATAAGTTCTCGTAAGCCTTTATCAATGGATGTTTTATTCACTACTCTTTCTATATCGAGTATTAATGCCATGTATTTTTGATTGATTTTAAAGTAGTTGAAGCGGTTATCCATTTTTAAAAAGCTCGCAATTTTAGACATAAATTTAGATAACATAATAACGCCTCCTTCGAGATTACTAATTAATGTATAATTAATTGTATAGATTAAATTTATGCCCTACAAACAAATTTAAGTAAATACAACACATTTGTTAATCTGTTGCAGAGGTGTTTAAAATGAAGAAAAAGACTGAAGAAAAACTATATAAAGCTTTAGTTATGCTGTTAGAAAATGATGATTATGAAAAAGTAACAATACTGCAGATTTGTCAGGAAGCAGGGGTCAATCGTTCTACTTTTTATAGGAAGTTTAAATCAAAGGATGATTTATTACGTTGGAAATCTAATCAACTCGTTCAAATATATATTCATGAACTTAATGAGCTTGGAAAAGTGAATATGGATGATGTTGTAATCTTTTTTTATCAATTTTGGATAAAATACAAGTCATTTATATTAATGCTTCAGAAACAAAATATGCAACTGTTCTTACTAAACGAGTTTAATCGTCATATTTTAAATGTACATCAATCAACAAGAGAAAAATTTCAGCATAATTTAAACGATGAATATATGATGTTATCTTTATCTTTTAATGTCGGTGGATTGTGGAACATGTTGCTTTATGCTATAGAAAATAATTATAGCGAGGAAGAATTTTTAAAAGGTTTTCAAGAAATTAAGTTATTTTATAACATATGAAATGAGAAAAACTCAGGTTAAGACATACATTATGTCCTAGCCTGAGTTTTTTATTATTGTGCTGTATATCCGCCGTCTATTAAGATAGATTGACCAGTTACGCTTTTGGCTTTGTCACTGGCTATGAATACGGAATAGTCTGCTACGTCTTGAATGTCGACGAGTCGTTTTTGAGGAATCATTGGGAATAATACTTCATCAAGTACTTGATCAACACTTACGTTTCGTGTTTTGGCTAAGTCTTCCATTTGGCCACGTACAAGTGGTGTATCAATGTAACCTGGGCATATGGCATTTACCGTGATACCGTCTTCTGCAGTTTCTAAAGCAGTGACTTTTGTTAAACCGATAATGCCATGTTTGGCACTGTTATATGCAGATTTTCCTGAAAATCCGATAACGCCATTAATAGAAGACATATTTAAGATACGACCAAATTGTTGTTTTTTCATAATAGGTAATACATGTTTCGTCATGATGAATGTACCCACTAACATAATATCAATCATTTGTTTGAATTTAGCTGTTGGGAAATCCTCAATATTTGAGACATGTTGTAAGCCTGCGTTGTTTACTAAAACATCTATACGACCGTAATGTTTTTCAGTTTCATCTACAAGGTTTATGACATCATCTTCATTCGAAACATCTGCTGGAATACCGATACAGTCAAACCCTTTATCTTTAAGGTCACGCACGACATTGTCTAAATTAGTTTTATTAATGTCTGTGAATACTACTTTTGCACCTTGGTTTAAAAATTCTTTAGCGATTTCTAAACCAATACCGCTAGCAGAACCTGAAATAATCGTAACTTTATCTTTTAACATCGAAATCCCTCCATATTTTTCTCTATATATTTAGTTTACTTCTACAATATTGATAAGTAAAATGAATATTAATAATGAAATCTATAACTCAAAGTTATAGAGAGGAGGATTTAATTTGGAAATCCGTCAATTTAATTATTTTATGACAGTAGCCAAACTGGGGAGTTTCACTAAGGCTTCACAACAATTACATGTTTCTCAACCAGCGCTTAGTAAGACAATCAAAGCATTTGAATCAGAATTGAATGTTGAGTTGTTAGACCGTTCAGACAGACAAGTTAAACTTACAGATTCAGGTGAAATTGTTTATAATCATGGACTCAAAATCTTTGATACATTAAACTCTTTAACTTCGAATTTGAACGATAATAGTTCATTAAAAAGTGGGAATATAAAGATTGGCTTACCTTCATTAATTGGCATTATGTTCTTTCCTAGCATGATAAAAGGCTTCTCTTCGGCGTATCCACATTTAACAACAGAATTAATAGAAGAAGGTACTCATAAAGTTATACGTTTAGTGGATGAAGGTGAGATAGATTGTGGCATTGTTATGTTACCAGTAGATGAAACAAAATTCGACGTCTATCAATTGACGAAAGATAAATTGATGTTATATCTACAAAAGTCACATCCATTAGCGCAACGTTCGGAAGTTGCATTAACAGATATTAAGCATGAACCGACTATTTTATTTACGGAAGATTTTACGATGCATGATCGTATTATTCAAGAATGTGATAAATTCGGATTTAAGCCAAATATTGCGTATCAAAGTGCGCAATGGGATTTTATCAAAGATATGGTAGAAAATAATTTAGGCGTTACGTTCTTTCCAGAATCATTAAAGCGCAAAATCGATTATGATAAAATCACTGCAGTACCTATAACAGAACCGTATATTTATTGGGAAGTGGGTCTTATCGTTAAAAAAGATAGATATCGTTCACATGCAACACGAGCACTAATTGATTATATATTAGAGAATGGTATTTAGTTTGTTATAACTTTTAGTTATAGAAATTATGATATTTATATATTTAACAAATAATCGTATCAGGACTATATTAGTAATTGTTCACAGGAAAAATTAAAGATAGCAATTACGAATAGGGAGCGATTTATTATGGATCAAACTAAATACCAACAAGGTATGGATAAACTTATGGAATATACTGCAGAGACAGGTTCAACACATTTAAAAATAGCTGACAATCTTAAAGATATAGCACCTGACGTTTCAAAATATATTATTGAATTTGCTTATGGAGATATTTATTCACGTAAAGGTTTAACAAATCAACAACGTGCTTTAATAACCGTTTCTTCACTTGTAACACAAGGAACAGAACCTCAATTAGAATTACACATCAATACAGCATTAACTTCAGGCGTGACGCCAGAGGAAATCATAGAAACAATTACACATTTAATACCTTATACTGGTTTCCCACGTGTATTAAATGCGTTAACAGTAGCTCAAAAAGTATTTGATGACAGAGAGATAAAAGTAGATTTGTCTAAAGTAGAACAATAATACAACCCAAAAAACCGCCCGATCTGTAGTTTACTGCTAAGGATCGTGCGGTTATTTTTATACATATTTTTATATTCCAAAATGTATTGAGATATTACATTATCATATTTAAATTAAAGTTATCTTTTTAAACATAGATATTCATTCAGAATTTAAGTATTAAATCATAAAAATTTTCTTGACTAATATAAAAATACATATTAATCTATAAGTACAATATTAATGTGTATTGTACTTATACCTAAAATTACAGAATCTACTAAAACAAGGCAAAATGCCGTGTTTATCTCGTCAACTTGTTGGCGAGATTTTTTTATATCAATAATATAAATTTCATGTATCTGGGAGTGGTCATATGAAAAGGAATTATATCTTAGGATTAGATATCGGAATTACATCAGTGGGTTATGGAATTATTGATTATGAAACTAGAGATGTCATAGATGCGGGCGTACGTTTATTTAAAGAGGCTAATATTGAAAATAATGAAGGACGACGATCAAAAAGAGGTGCCAGAAGGCTTAAGAGACGTCGTAGACATAGATTACAAAGAGTAAAGAAACTTTTGTTTGATTATAATTTGCTGACAGATCATAGTGAACTAAGTGGAATCAATCCTTACGAGGCACGTGTAAAGGGATTAAGTCAAAAATTAAGTGAAGCGGAATTTTCTGCGGCATTGCTACATTTAGCAAAACGTAGAGGTGTACATAATGTTAATGAAGTGGAAGAAGATACAGGTAATGAATTATCTACTAAAGAACAAATTTCAAGAAATAGTAAAGCATTAGAAGAGAAGTATGTTGCAGAATTACAGTTGGAACGTTTGAAAACAGACGGTGAAGTGAGAGGATCGATTAACCGTTTCAAAACATCTGACTATGTAAAAGAAGCAAAGCAGTTATTAAAAGTACAAAAAGCATATCATCAACTTGATCAATCATTTATAGATACTTATATCGATTTATTGGAAACAAGAAGAACATATTATGAGGGACCAGGTGAAGATAGCCCATTTGGCTGGAAAGATATTAAAGAATGGTATGAAATGTTAATGGGACATTGTACGTATTTCCCAGAAGAATTACGCAGTGTGAAATATGCTTATAATGCTGATTTATATAATGCGCTGAATGATTTGAACAACTTGGTTATTGCACGAGATGAGAATGAGAAGCTAGAGTATTATGAAAAATTCCAAATTATCGAGAATGTCTTTAAACAAAAGAAAAAGCCGACGCTTAAACAAATCGCGAAGGAAATCTTGGTGAATGAAGAAGACATCAAAGGCTATCGTGTGACAAGTACAGGTAAACCAGAATTTTCAAACTTGAAAGTTTATCACGATATCAAAGATATTACAGCAAGAAAAGAAATTATCGAGAATGCAGAGCTACTCGATCAAATCGCTGAAATATTAACCATTTACCAGTCATCAGAAGATATACAAGAAGAATTAGCAAACCTAAATTCAGAATTGACACAAGAAGAGATTGAACAAATTTCAAACTTGAAGGGTTATACAGGAACTCATAACCTTTCACTAAAGGCAATAAATTTAATATTAGACGAATTGTGGCATACGAACGATAATCAAATGGTAATTTTCAATCGTTTGAAACTTGTACCTAAAAAGGTGGATTTAAGCCAACAAAAAGAAATTCCTACTACTTTAGTTGATGATTTTATATTATCTCCAGTGGTGAAACGTTCATTTATACAATCTATTAAAGTCATTAACGCTATTATTAAAAAATACGGTTTGCCAAATGATATTATTATTGAACTTGCGAGAGAAAAGAATTCTAAAGATGCACAAAAAATAATTAAAGAAATGCAGAAGAGAAATCGTCAAACGAATCAACGTATTGAGGAAATTATAAGAACAACAGGTAAAGAAAATGCTAAATATTTAATTGAAAAAATTAAGTTGCATGATATGCAAGAAGGGAAATGTTTATACTCGTTAGAAGCAATCCCTCTAGAAGATTTGCTTAATAATCCGTTCAATTACGAAGTAGACCATATCATTCCACGTTCTGTTTCTTTCGATAACTCTTTCAATAATAAAGTGTTAGTAAAACAAGAAGAAAATAGTAAAAAAGGTAATAGAACGCCATTTCAATATTTAAGTTCTTCAGATTCTAAAATAAGTTATGAAACATTCAAAAAGCATATTTTAAATCTTGCTAAAGGCAAAGGTAGAATCTCTAAGAAGAAAAAAGAATATTTGTTAGAAGAACGAGATATCAATCGCTTTAGTGTCCAAAAAGATTTTATTAACCGTAACTTAGTAGATACACGTTATGCGACAAGAGAGTTAATGAGCTTACTGAGATCGTATTTTAGAGTGAATAATTTAGATGTCAAAGTGAAATCGATTAATGGCGGATTTACAAGTTTCTTAAGAAGGAAATGGAAGTTCAAAAAAGAAAGAAATAAAGGCTACAAACACCATGCTGAAGATGCACTGATTATTGCGAATGCTGATTTTATTTTCAAAGAATGGAAAAAACTAGATAAAGCTAAAAAAGTGATGGAAAATCAAACGGTTGAAGAAAAACAAGCTGAAAGTATGCCTGAAATTGAGACTGAGCAAGAGTATAAAGAAATTTTTATAACGCCTCACCAAATTCAACATATTAAGGATTTTAAAGATTATAAGTATTCACATAGAGTTGATAAAAAGCCGAATAGAGAGTTAATAAATGATACATTATATTCTACGAGAAAAGATGATAAGGGTAATACATTAATCGTTAATAACTTAAATGGTTTATACGATAAAGATAATGATAAATTGAAAAAGTTAATTAATAAATCACCTGAAAAATTATTAATGTATCATCATGATCCTCAAACGTATCAAAAGTTAAAATTGATTATGGAACAATATGGAGATGAGAAAAATCCACTTTATAAATATTATGAAGAAACAGGCAATTACTTAACGAAATATAGTAAAAAAGATAACGGACCAGTCATCAAAAAAATTAAATATTATGAAAAGAAGGTATATGTATATAAAGATATTACGGGAGACTATCCAAAAAGCAGAAATAAAGTAGTAAAAACATCATTAAAACCATATCGTTTTGATGTTTATTTAGATAATGGCGTATATAAATTTGTGACAGTTAAAAATTTAGAACTTATCAAAAAAGAAAACTACTATGAAGTTAATTCAAAGTGTTATGAAAAAGCAAAAAAACTGAAGAAAATTAGTGGTCAAGCAGAATTTATTGCAAGTTTTTACAATAATGACTTGATTAAGGTTAATGGAGAATTATATAGAGTTATAGGTGTAAATAGTGATCTGGATAACAAAATTGAAGTAAATATGGTAGATATCACATATAGAGAATATTTAAAAAATATGAATGATAAAAGAGATCCAAGATTAATTAAAACAATAGGAGGCAAAACACAATCTATTAAAAAATATTCTACAGATATTTTAGGTAATCTTTATGAAGTGAAAAGTAAACAAAAGCCCCAAATGATAATGAAAGGGTGATTGAATTGTGGCATGGAGAATTGTATATCTTTCAGAAGTAGATAAGCTTGCATTAAATTTAAATAATTTAAAAGTCGTAAAAAGGGATTTGGAGGTAAAAATCCCCCTCAGCGATATTTTCTCGATTCATAAAGCTACTCTCATTTAAATATGTTTATTCGGAAGATTATGCCAGACTCATTACTCGTTTAGAACAAGTCGTCCCATTAGTAGTGGATGAAATGAATTATCAAGCAAAAGAAAAAGCATTTGTAATCTATTTATATCCAGAAGCGGGCCTTAGCATTAAAGAACAAATAAGGTTTAGAAATATACTAAACAACTTACCTGTTCCAGTTATTGTTTTAACCGAATCACCATATTTTTTATCTGATAACCTTAAAGGACTCAATTATTTTATTAATAATGTTCAAAAGATTACAGAATCATTTTTTGAACATAGCTATTGGAATGCACCTATTAATCTCGAAAAAGAACGAATTAAAGAAAGATTTGAATATTTATTTGTAAAATATTGTTCAGTTTTAGAAATAAAACCGATTATTTCCAACTATTTGCTTGCGGATATCATTGCTTTTAATGATATCGATCTTTATATTATTGTTTCATTTTTAAAGCATTGTAATTTAGAGTACACATTAGAAATTGATAAAACAAAAATTTCATTAGCATTATCGACTTATCTATTTTCTTAATAATAATTTGAGTTTATAATTGTGCTAGAGGTTTTAGTACTCTGTAATTTTAGGTATAAGGTATATTGTTGCGTATACAGAAGATGGTGATATATAGTTTTAGTACTCTGTAATTTTAGGTATAAGGTATATTGGTAGTGCCTTGTTGCTTGCTGATGTTGAGTTTTAGTACTCTGTAATTTTAGGTATAAGGTATATAACAGCCTTTAAAAAGGTTAACTATAGATAGTTTTAGTACTCTGTAATTTTAGGTATAAGGTATACGAAGACGAAAGAACCACAAAGGTCAGGCAGTTTTAGTACTCTGTAATTTTAGGTATAAGGTATATAAAAATTTACAAATAAAAAAGTCACTCAAAGTTTTAGTACTCTGTAATTTTAGGTATAAGAAATACAACGAACTAATTACCCTTATTATCAAGACGTTTTAGTACTCTGTAATATTAGGTATAAGGTAGACAAAAAGAACCGAACAAACCATTCCCTTCTGGTTTTAGAACTCTGTAATATTAGGTATGAGGTAGACAAGAATCTGAATACAAGTTCTGACGATGCCGTTTTAGTACTCAGTAATTTTAGGTATGCGGTAGACATGCAGTTAAGTTAAAAGAAAATACTGATGGTTTTAGTACTCTGTAATTTTAGGTATAAGGTATATTATTAGCACTAATTATTATGGCAGTAATGGGTTTTAGAACTCTGTAATTTTAGGTATAAGGTATATAAGCTAATTTATATGGTTACGATATTTTGAGTTTTAGTACTCTGTAATTTTAGGTATAATGTAGACGACCCGAAGATTATTACAATCAGCGTGACAGTTTTAGAACTCTGTAATTTTAGGCATAAGGTATACGAACATTAATGACATCCAGTGATTCCACTTGTTTTAGTACTCTGTAATTTTAGGTATAAGGTATATCTATGCCGACATTCGTCTTCAAGTTTAGTTGTTTTAGTACTCTGTAGTTTTAGGCATAAGGTATACGAACATTAATGACATCCAGTGATTCCACTTGTTTTAGTACTCTATAATTTTCAGTATAAGTATCGACCTTCTACGCTTAGTTAGACATCTTCTATGAATAGAAGTTTTGTTGAAATTAAGAAGGTAGGGGGTCTTATTTTGTGAATAGAGCATACGGTTATGAATTCATACAGTAATTTAATACAAACCAAAAAACCGCCCGATCCTGTAGCTCTCACTACGAATCGGGCGGTTATTTTTTACATCATTTAATTATTCCATTAAGTAACTGTCTTCGGCGCGTTTGATTGTTTTCTTTTTCCATGGATCGAGTATTGGTTTAACGATAAATCCTATTGTGAATATGACGACGCCGAATAATACGAGGCATATGAGATTGTATATGAGTATTTCTGGTACGACGCCTCCGACCGCTTCTCTTAAAGCATCTACAGCATAAGTAAATGGCAAGTACGGATGTATGGCTTGGAAGAATTTTGGTGTGACTTGTATCGGGAATGTCCCACCACCTCCTGCTATTTGTAGTACCATAATGACAATTGCTAATGCTTTACCTACGTTACCGAATAGGGACACTAATGTATAGACGATACATATAAATACGATTGAAACGAGTACAGCTAATAGTATAAATAATAATCTATTATCGATTGCTGCGCCTAATATAAACATATCTCCTAGTGACACGATAATGGACTGTATAATACCTATAATAATGAATATAAAGCTCTTTCCAACGAATGTTTCTCTCAATGAATATTTCTGCTTAATTTCTGGATTTTTAATATCTGTTGTTAATAAGTTAGATAATAGTAAAGCACCTACCCAAATTGCTAAAGAAGTATAGAATGGTGTACTTGCTGTTCCGTAGTTTGGCACACTAAATAATGATTCTTCTTTTAATTCTATTGGATGTGCGATAATATCTGCTTGTTTCTTTAAATCATTTTTCAATAATTTAATCAATTCGTGAACTGTATCATCTTTATCTATTTCTCTAACTTTCTTCGCTGCTTTCTTAATATCTTCTTCAATACCTGGCAAATCATTACGCGCAAATTCTGCTAAGTCATGAATTTCTTTTTGAGCTTCTGGTAAGTTGTCGTCTATTAATTGAACAGCACGATCGTATTTATCAATCATTGTTGGTAAATCATTATTTGAGAACTGTGCGAGCTTTTTAACTTCTGATTGAACATTTGGTAGTTCATTTTCAACATAATAAGCACCTTTACCGACTTGTTCTTTAAATTTAGGGAAGTTTGTTTGAGCTACTTCATTAATGTTATTAAACTTTCTTTCGAGTTCAGGTAATTCATTGTTGATGCTGACTAATAAATCATGACCATTTTGTAAGGAACTTTTCCCAGTTTGAATCACATTATCTATCATGTTCATGGAACTTCTAATCTTCGCGATATCATCGATACCTTTAGTTAACGCTTGATCGATTTGATTAACGCCTTCCATTAAAGTCGTCTTAAAATCACTGCTCGTATATTTTAATAAATTGTCTAAAGATATAAGATTAGAATCTATTAATTTATCTAATGCTAATACTTCTTCTTTGCCAGATTTACCGTTATTTAAAGCATTAATCAGATTGCTTTGTCCATTAATAACACTTTGTAAATCTTTGTTAGCTGATTCAAATTGTGAAATGGCTGATGAAGTATCAATACCTTCAGATTTCTGAAGTTCCTTTAAAATATCAATCATAGAATTATTAAAAGTGACACCTTGTTTTAAACGTGATTGATTGTTTTTCACAGTGTCAGCAAGTTGTTTACTGTCTTGGCTCATCAAGATACTTTGATTAATAGCTTGCATGCTTTCTAAATCTTTTTTGTTCATAGTAGCTTGTTCATTACTGTAGTCTGCGAGTGCTGTTAAAGATTCGCTCAGTGCAGATTTCATTTCATTTAATTCTTGATCAGTTAATACATTTTTAGAAGCTTGGTCATTATTTTCGTTATTATCATTTTCTTCTTCATAAGCTTGTTGCGTTGTTACGATATCATTATCTTTATCTTGATCTTCAGTTGATGCTTTTTCTTCAGTTTCTTCTTTAGAAGCATCGTCTGCTTGTTCTTTATCACTTTCTTGATCTTCAGCATTTTGTTCCTTATTATTATCTTCTTTGTTTTCTTCTTCTGACGACTGTTGAGGTTCTTTTGTACTTTGTTCAGGTTTCGCTTTGTTATCTTTATTATCTTTCTTGTCTTTCTCTTGTTCTGATTTCAGCTTTTCGTTCGCTTTTTCAGTTTTTTCCTGAGCTTTTTTAGCATCTGCTTCATACTGATCTAATTTACGATTTAATTCAGGTAAATATTGTTCTGCTTTATTGATAGCTGCTAATGCTTTTTCAGTTGCTTCAATACCTTGAGGTACGCCTTTATTGATTTTAGGAAATTGTTGCTGTACTTTATTCGCTTTTGCTAATGCACTTTCGATTTCAGGCATTTTGGCATTTAGTTTCGTAATTAATTGAGCTGCTTGGTTAATGTCACCCATTTTACTGTTTACTTCATTAATCTTCTTAACGCCTTCATTAATGTCGCCTTTGTAATTTCCAAGTGCTTCGAATTCATCTTTATACTTTGTGATGTCATCTTGATGTTCATCAATTTCTATTACTTTCTCTTTGAATTCTTCTATTTTAGGAAGATTATCTTCAGCAGTATATACAGCGTTTTTAATTTTGCTTAAAGTAGGTAATTCATTTTCAAGATCTAAACCAACTTGATTTGCTTCTTTTAATAATGCTTTCGTTGCATTCTCGCCAAACTCTTTATTTAAAGAATCTACAATGGATGATGCACCAGCGTTTGTCATTTTAGGTGCAATGGCATTTAATTTCTCGTTTACTTTGTAATCAATAACGGCTTTCTTTGGTTTCTTATGATAGATGCTTGTGACTTCATCAGAAAAAGTCTTATGTAAATATATAGAGGCATAATAATCACCTTTTTCAACACCATTGTCAGCCTTCTTACGATTCACAAATTCCCATCCAAACTTATCGTTCTTCTTCAATTGTTCAACTAATTGGTCACCAACGTTAATTTCTTTACCTTCAACCTTAGCACCCTTATCTTCATTCACGACAGCAATTTTAATACCTTGCGTATTGTTGTATGGATCCCACGTAGAACTTAAATTAAACCACGCATAGAATGATGGCAAAATAGAAAGACCTAATAATAATATAATCACAAACGGCACACGTTTGATATTTTTAATATCTTCAATAAAAATTTCAAATGGTTTCTTCAAAATCATAACTCCTTATCCATTAGTACATGACATGTACTATAAATATCAATACCGCTATCATACCCCATGTTCAAAATCAATTCAATCCCTTTTGTTATATCAGTATATTTATAAACGCTAATATATGACCGAAATACCATGTTATAGATATATCAGTATATTAAAATAGAAAATATTTCTATTTTTGGATATCGACAAAAAAGCCTTCTTTCAAAGACTGCAGATGTAATGTCTGCATTGAAAGAGGGTGGAGTGAATGTCTATTGGTAATTGAATCGATATGTGAAATATTAGATAATAGGAATAATATTTTATATTGCAGTATTAATAGAAAGTGAATAGGAGATTAAAAATGATTATTAACCTCGAAGAAATGAACATAAACTTTGATCTAGAAAGTGAAACGCCTTTTTTTCAAGTATCTAATGAAAATAGAGTGCGTTTTGATGTAGAATACGTAAACAAGAAGCAACTTTCCAATATTATTAATCAATTATTTACCAACCAAACTAAAACAAAGTGTTCGTTTTTATCAGAGTATAAATATCCTGTTAAATTTAGAGAAAAAACACGATTGGGTCGTTTCTTCAAAATTACAAACTGGAAAGAAGAACTACACACTTCAAATGAAGAATATATAATAGTAACTACAGAGAACTTAAAAAATGATGAAATCATTAATTATTGTTTATATATCCAAAAAGGTATGATTCAACCTTATATCATATTCTATAATAAGCAAAATATAATCTATATTAGTAACGATGTTATAGATATTATAAGCAGCTCGAAAGATATGATTAGCAATATAAAATTGGAGTTTAAAGAGTTTATAGATGTTTGTTATGAAATATTAGAATAGCGAAGCGTAAATATGCTTCGCTATTTTTGTACTCTAATAGACAATCAAAAAAATATATTAAATTTATTAAATGGTCATTATATGTCCATGTATTGTATTTAACTAAAGATAAGTAGCATTTTATTAACTTTAGGAGGATAGAATATGTATTCAAAAAAGGTCGTTACATTGATTTTAGGGCTTTTACTATTATTGTTTGCAGTTAACAAAGCGGATGCGGTGGGAAATTATTATTATAATGGTATGGAAAGCTGGAATGCTAATTCTGCATATAAGAAAGCTCAAAAAATAAATAATAAAGATATTATCATGAAGCGTTATGATTATGCGCATAAGAATAAATATAAAGCGGTTGGTCGTGTTTCTAATATGGATGGCTGGAAAGGTCCGGGTAAAGATAGTATGGGAACAGGCTTTGTAGTAGGTAACCATACATTTGTTACGAATGCACATGTTGTTGAAAGAGCAAATGGCAGACAAACGGATCCTAAAAAAATAAAATTCCAATTAAATCGAGATGGCAAAAAAATACCTTATCAATTCCAAGCTAAAAAAATTTATAAGGTTCCTGCTTATGATATGGTCGTCGTAGAAACGAAAGAAAATATGGTTCAAAAGGCAAAAGTTCAACCTTTAAAACTAGCAACTAATAAACAAATCAAATCATTGAAATTCAATGATAATTTATACTCATTAGGCTATCCAGTCGTTAATGGAAATAATACATACGCTTATTGGAATAAGTTGAAATTTTTACAAGAGTCTTCTAATAAAGCAGAATTAATGACGAAAGATAAGTTTAGAGCGGGAGATTCAGGTTCTCCAATGGTAAATGGTAATTTTGAAGTATATGCATTAAGAACGTATGGGTATAATTTGAGAGGTAATTCAGGCTACCAGTATGCTAAACAAGAAGTAGCTGGAGGAGAATCAATTTACGGAAATCCAAGAGCGTTTATACTTAAACATAATCGATAATATATAAACAGAGCATCCCTCAATTATTGAGAGATGCTCTGTTATTTTGTGGATCTTTAATCGTGTATTATCTTATTAATTATTCTTTATCTTCTGATGTCTTTTTGCGTCTAAATAATAGGAATGCTGATCCTAACATAGCGATAAGTGTACCAAATAATGTAGTATGTTCTACTTTAGATTCACCTGTATCTGGTAATTTATGAGTATCTTTATGATTAGTATCTTTAGAAGTGTGTGCTTGATTATTATTATTTAGTTTCACTATGTTGTTTGAGCTAACTGAGTTGTCTGATTTAACTGGGACAACATTGTTTGAATGGCCAGTTTTATCCATGTTTCCTGGATTATCTGGGTTGCTCGGATTATCTGGGTTGCTCGGATTATCTGGGTTGTCAGGTTTATCTGGGTTGTCAGGATTATCAGGGTTGTCCGGATTGTCTGGGTTCTCCGGATTATCCGGGTTATCAGGATTATCTGGGTTGTCTGGAATTTCACATACTTCATTGATATATTCTACTTGTTTAGGTGTTAAACTTGATTTGATATAATCTAATTCTGCTTTATTAATCTCTTCTTCAGACATACCTTGTGCACGCATAGCTTCTTTTTTAAGTTCTAATTGTCTGAGTAAATCTTCTTCGTTCCACTCTCCACTAACATTGACACTTGTAGTAAGCGGTCCGCCACTAAAGTCTTGTGGTGTATCAAATTGTTTATTAAATACAATACCGTAAGCACTATTTGCTACTACGTTACCTAAGTTAATGATTGCGATATTACCATCAAATGTGATGTTTTCAGGTGTAATGATATTCGTATATGAACTCTTACCATCCTTTGAAACAGCAGGATAATATCTATTCACTAACCAATCAGACGCATCAGAAGTTGTGACATTATCATAAGGCAACGTCACGCGCATAACAGCATTATCAATTGCATAGTCAGTCGCAAAAACAATTCTCCAATTTTGTGCTGTTGTTGCTTCATTTGGACCACTTTGCCAATGGTGAACTTCTAAATTTCCCGGGCCATAATTATGAGCGTCAGTTGCATTTGGATGGTTATTTGGATTTTTCACTTTTTCTTGAAAACCATTGTTAGAATAGTCATCTAAATTTGTATCCATAACACTTTTAGCATTAAGATTAACTTTATTTGTATATTCAGTTGTCACTTCATCAGCTGTACAATGCTCGCTTGTTTTCACGCCGTTTTTAACAGTTTGTGTTTGTTCAGGCACATAACCATTTTGCCCATTGAAATACGTCAAAGCACCATCTTTATCTGTATCCTTTTTAGCATCAGCCTCATTGTTTACTGCAATAGAATTTGTGTCTTGATCAGGATATTGCTTTGCAGCATAAGAAGTAGCTTCATCGTTATTATCTTCAGGTGTCTCACTTGCTTCATTTGTTGTAACGTCTGTGTTCTCGTTCGATTCATTAGTCGTTTCTGGTTGTGTAGCATCGCTTGGTTGTTCCACAGCAGTATTTTCTGAATCTGTATTTGTAGTTTCACTATTGATGCTTGTATTGTCTGTTTCTACTGCGCTATTTTCACTTGCTTGTGCTTCATGTTGAATACCCATGACTAATAAAGTTCCCAATAAAATAGATCCCGTCCCGATTTTGAACTTTCTTAATGAAAATCTTTGATAAGTGTTCCTTTGCATTAAAATTCAACTCCATCCCGTATTATGTTACATATTACATCTATCTAATATATTTATACCTCACGGATATTAATAAAACAATAGGTTTTTTCATAAATATGTAACTGTTTACAAAATATTGAAAAATAAAGTTTATACATATAACAAACATTTTTGTTTTAAAGTAATTTTTAATATTTATAACAATGCATAATATGCAATAAAGTGCGTAAGTCATATGAATTGACGATGATTCCACACGAGTCTAATATAAGCAAAGAAGAATACAAATATAGTATTCTATCCAGTAAGTAACGGAGGAATTTATGATGCTAAATGCTAAAGCGAGAGCAGTAAGTAGTCCGGATTCTAATTTTTTTGCGACAGAAATTACGAGAAGAGATTTAGATAAACATGATATTTTGATAGAAATTAAATATGCAGGAATATGCCATTCAGATATTCACACTGCACATGGAGAATGGGGACCAGTGAACTATCCTTTAGTACCGGGTCACGAGATTGCGGGTATTGTTAAAGAAGTTGGTTCTGATGTAAGTAAATATCAAGTAGATGACCGTGTTGGTGTTGGTTGTATGGTTGATTCATGTGGCGAATGTGAACATTGTCAAAATGGAGAAGAACAATACTGCGTAAAAGGAATGGTTGGTACATATGCAGGTACTGACAGATATGGTGAACCTACTCAAGGTGGTTATTCAACACATATCGTTGTACATGAAGATTTCGTACTACGTATTCCAGATAATATTCCTTTGGATGAAGCGGCACCTTTACTTTGTGCAGGTATTACAACGTATTCACCTTTAAACCACTGGAAAGCATACGAAGGTAAAAATGTAGCTGTTATCGGTATGGGTGGACTTGGTCATATGGCTGTTCAAATTGCACATGCAATGGGCGCTGATGTAACAGTATTATCACGTACATTAAATAAAAAAGAAGACGGCTTGAAATTAGGCGCTTCTCATTATTATGCAACAAGTGATGAGTCAACATTTGAAGAACTTGCTAACTCATTTGATTTAATTATTAATACGGTAAGTGCTAATTTACCAATAGATGATTATCTTAGATTATTAAGATTAGACGGTACACTTGTAAACGTAGGTGCACCAGCAGAACCCGTATCATTACGCGTAGCAAACTTAATCGGTCACCGTAGATCATTTGCAGGTTCAGCAATAGGTGGTATAAGAGAAACACAAGAAATGTTAGACTTCTGTTCAGAACATAACATTAGACCACAAATCGAACTAATTTCAGCAGATCAAATAGACGAAGCATATGAAAGAGTCTTATCATCTGATGTTAAATATCGTTTCGTAATCGATACAAGCACAATGTAATAACGTAAAAAGTGTCCATATGATGGGCACTTTTTTGTTTTAAAGTGGTGTTGTTAGTAACACTTTCGCAGAGTTTTGTAACTAAGGCACCCGTTAGTAACAGTTTGGGCGAGTTTTGTAACTAAGGCGCTCGTTAATTACAGATTCCCTAACTTTTGTAACTAACTCACCCAACAATCCCACACTACCCAACAAAAAATCCCCTGCTAACTCCAACGTTAACAGGGGATTCCTTTATTGATTCATTTTAAGATTCTACGACGTCTTCCATTTGGGCTTCGAATTCATCTAGTAATGCGCGTACTTCGTCTGTTGTTTCTGTACTCATTAATTGATGTCTTAATTCGCTAGCGCCTCTCATGCTACGTACGTATATTTTGAAGAATCTACGTAAGCTTTTGAATTGTCGTGTTTCACTAGTTGCGTATTTATCGAATAATGTGAGATGTAATCTGAGTAAGTCTAATAGTTCTTTACTTGTATGTTCGCGAGGCTCTTTCTCAAATGCGAATGGATTATTGAAGATACCTCTACCGATCATAACACCATCGATGCCGTATTTTTCAGCAAGCTCAAGACCTGTCTTTCTATCAGGAATATCACCGTTAATCGTTAACAATGTATTAGGTGCGATTTCGTCACGCAAATTCTTGATTGCTTCGATTAATTCCCAGTGTGCATCTACTTTACTCATTTCTTTACGCGTACGAAGATGAATAGATAAGTTTGCGATATCTTGTTCGAAGACATGCTTTAACCAATCTCTCCATTCTTCTATATCATAATAACCGAGGCGTGTCTTAACACTTACCGGTAGACCACCAGCTTTTGCTGCTTGAATAATTTCAGCAGCACGTTCAGGTCTTAGTATTAAGCCAGAACCTTTACCTTTGCCTGCAACGTTTGCTACAGGACATCCCATATTCAAATCAATCCCTTTAAAGCCCATTTCTGCCATTCCGATACTCATTTCTCGGAAATGATCTGGCTTGTCGCCCCATATATGTGCGACGATAGGTTGTTCATCTTCACTGAATGTTAAGCGTCCGCGAACACTGTGTATACCTTCAGGGTGACAAAAACTTTCCGTATTTGTAAACTCAGTGAAAAAGACATCTGGTCTCGCTGCTTCACTGACTACGTGACGAAAGACGATATCCGTAACGTCTTCCATAGGTGCCAAAATAAAAAATGGACGTGGCAATTCACTCCAAAAATTTTCTTTCATAATATATTTTAACCTTCTTATTTATTAATTTATTAAATATTTATCCATGATGATATTACCATAAAAGTGCAACTTATACAAAAGGATATTTACTCATTTTAATTCAGATTACTTGTCATAACATCTAAACAATTTAATCCGTAAAGCATGCATTTTGACTTTCTCGTGTGGCTTTGTATAACATGATGATATTAGAGAAAGCTTTCGAGGAGATGTCGTCGTGGAAGAGTTGAAACACCGGGATAAGACTTTGCTTATTACGATTTTGATGGTAGGGTCATTTGTGGCCATTTTGAACCAGACACTCATGACTACAGCCTTACCAAGTATTATGAAAGAAATGCATTTAACGAGCAGTACAGTACAATGGCTAACGTCTATATTTATGTTAGTGAATGGTATTATGATTCCGATTACGGCATATTTAACACAGCGGTTTACGACTAGAACGTTATACTTTGCAGCTTTAACATTCTTTATAGTAGGTTCTATTATTTGTGTTATAACGGATCAATTTAGCGTGATACTCGCAGGACGTGCAGTTCAAGCAATGGGTGCTGGTATTATGATGCCTTTAATGCAAACAGTGTTATTCCTCGTTTATCCAGCAGATAAAAGAGGACAAGCAATGGGGATGTTTGGATTAGTCGTCGGTTTCGCACCAGCAATCGGTCCAACTCTATCAGGTTGGGTCGTATCTCAATACAGTTGGAAAGTAATATTCTACATTCTATTAGTTGTAGCTATTGTAGATTTATTATTTGCGATGAAATTCGTTAAGAATGTAACGGATGTCACGAAACCGAAGCTTAATAAACTGTCTGTTACACTGTCGACATTAGGCTTTGCGGCATTATTATTTGGATTTAGTGAAGCGGGTAATTTAGGCTGGCATCATCCTTTAGTGTATTCAATGATCATTGCAGGGATTGTCATCTTAACAATGTTTATCGTGAAACAATTAAGTATGACTGAGCCGTTTCTTAACGTACGTGTCTTCACCTATAAATCCTTTACGATCAATATGATTATCGTTTGTATCGTCTTTGTTTCATTTATAGGTAGTCAAACAGTATTGTCATTCTACTTACAAAATCTACACGGATATTCACCATTGATGTCAGGATTAGCACTTATGCCAGGTGGAATTATTACAGGTCTACTTTCACCATTCACAGGTAAAATATTCGATAAATACGGTGGTAAGTTATTATCCATCATAGGCGTTTCAATTGTCGTGATAACATCATTTGCTTTCACACAACTCGATGCACACACATCATTCGCTTATGTCACAATATTCTTTGCCATTTCACTCGCAGCAAATGCGATGGTCTTCAATCCATTAACAACAGCTGCGTTAAACAATTTATCACGTGAATTAGTACCACATGGAACATCGATGAATAATACAATGAGACAAGTCGGCGCAGCAATGGGTTCAGCAATATTAGTAACAGTTATGAACACAGCCATCTTAAACCCACATGAATATGGAATAGAAGGATTAGTACACGGCGTACGTGTCGCATACGTTGTCATCTGTATTGTTGCGGTACTCGGATTAATATTAGCAATTATCAACCCAACATCTAAAAAAGGCTATAAAGAAGCATAACGAAATGAAGCATGAGAGCGGGACATACATAATGTCCCAGTCTTATGCTTATTTTTATAGGTCAAGTAGTATGACATCAGACAACCCTCAGACTGACCCTTGCAGGGTTATAAGTAATACATAAGGAAATTTATGTAAACATACTTTATACTTAAATCAAAATAACAGAATTGAGGTTATCGTAGTGAAGAAGTTATGGATTTTGGGGATGGGTATCGTTATTCTAATGATTTTTGGAATCATGATTATGACGAAACCATCTAACGAACATCATTCAACAACAGTTAAATCAACAAACTCAACTTATATAAACAGCCAAATACCGACACTATTTCTACATGGTTATGCAGGAAGTGCGAATTCAGAGAAATATATGGTTCAACAAGCGAAGAAAAAAGGCGTCACAAAAGAAGTTATCACAGCATATGTATCTGAAGATGGAGAAGTTGAATTAAAAGGCAAACTTAAAAAAGGTGCGACTAATCCTATTGTTCAAATAGAACTAGAAAATAATAAACAAGGTGATCTGGATCTCAATGCAGAATGGTTTAAAAACGTACTAGCGAAATTACAAAGTGAATATGGCATTAAGAAATTTAATTTTGTCGGACATTCAATGGGGAATTTGTCATTTGCTAAATATATGTTGAAATACGGGGATGATGAAACATTACCTCAGTTGAATAAAGAAGTGAACATTGCCGGTACATTTAACGGTGTATTAAATATGAATGAACAAGTAAATGAAATTATTGTGGATAGAAGCGGGAAACCAAGTCGCATGAATCCACCTTATCCAGAATTACAACAATTGAAAGACATCTATAAAGGACAAGAAATAGAAGTATTAAACATATATGGTGAATTACAAGACGGCACAAATTCAGACGGCCGCGTATCCAACAGCTCATCAAAGTCTTTAAAATATTTACTAGGAAATAGTCCAAAAAGCTATAAAGAATCCAAATACGAAGGCAAAACAGCCCAGCACAGCGAACTACACGAAAACAAACAAGTCGCGAATGAGATAGTAGAGTTTCTGTGGGGGAGGTAGGGAGATTGAATAAGTAAATCGAAAAAGTATTTGACCTTAAAGTGTGGTTTAATGATAGGTTTTAAATGAAGGAGGTATATTGTATGAGAATTGACGATGTTTCCAAAAGTTTAAACATTACTAAATCACAAATTAGGTATTATGAAAAAGTAGGTTTACTAACAATTCCGAGAGATGCGAATCAATATCGTTACTTTACAATATCGACTTATCATATTGATAACTTAAATAGAAGTAGAAATAAGAATAAAACTATGGATAAAATGATAGATGGAATTGCGAAGAAAGTAATGAAAAAGCTAGAAGAATAGATAAAAAAATAAACTGTGTAAGTAGAGAAGATGAATACTACTTGCGCAGTTTTTTTTAATTTGAATGTACTTTAATTTAATAAAAAAGAGCAAAAACTTCTATGCTATGATTACACATATTACTCTTAGTATATAGATAAATAGACAATTAATGTCCATTTAAATAAGTATATTAATATTATAAATACTGAATGGAGAGAATTGTATGAGCGAAAAATTATGGGACGAATTCATTCAATTTTGGGATGAAGATGAAATTAAAGAAAAAGCTGAGAGATATCAAGAATTATATGAAAATCCAGAAGAAATTGATAATGATTTTTCATGGGTAAATAAAAAGGAGAAACTAAATAAAATCTCTAAAGCAGCGATGTGGGGTATACCAAATCATATACTAGGAGATATAGATAATTCTAAATTTATTATTGGATTATTTAACCCGGGAACACATATGAATAAAACAACATCTGAAGAATGTTCAACAGTCGGAGAATATATTCAAAGTGAAGTATCTCTTGAAAAAAATATTGTTGATGGAGTTGAGTTTGATTCTAAAGAAGTATATGAAACAAATGACGTTGAAATTAGTATGCTTCATGATTTTTACTATAATCATATTTTGTCTAAGGAAAATGTAATATCACAAGAATTAAAAAAATTATATAAAATCTATTGTGAGAACGAACAAGAATTCAAACTTTATTTGCAAAGTGGTCATTCAAAGAGGTTTAAAGCAGTAGCATATTATTTAGGACAGTATTATTCACATGTATTTCATGGAAGTGGCCCTGGATATGTCAGATGTATGAAGCATTATAGTTCAATTTTTAAAAAGATGAATAAAGCCAAATGCTATGATAGTGAAGTTGAACAAAAATTTGAGGAAGCATTAATAAAATTAAAAATAACTAATATAGAATTAATTCCATATAGAACATCTGAATCTAATGATATTGGATTTAGTAAGAAACAAGAAAGTAGTATACTTAGTGCAAAAGTTATTTTGGAAAAATTACTTACTGATAAAGAATCTATAGTTATTTTAAGAAGTAGAGGAAAATGGGAAGGTTTATTTAAGAAAGAATGTGCTTCTAAAGATGTAAATTATTCACAAGAAATTGAACCAAGATTATTTGAATTGGGTACAAGTGGAGCAATATCGTATAAAAATTTATATCCTGTAAAGAAGAAAAAGAATAATTCAAAATTAAAGAATGAAGACTTATCAGAAAGATATAAACAGGAAATCAATAAAATAGTTGATGAACTAAGCGAAGAAATTAGGTTGAAAGAATTTGAGGAGTATCTAGATAATGTTATCGCTATGTATCATTAATATTCATCAATCGTATACTAAATGTAAAAGATCTACAATGTAGCTGTTGCACTAACCTCAATAAGTGGGAGTAAAATAAAAACACTTTCGTTGATTTCATAATTAAATGAATTTAACGTAAGTGTTTTTTCTATAAAAAAGTTTCTTCATATCAAAAACGAAATAATTGGTAAATATATTCTATAATCTTAAAATTTACACCACATAAAATGAGTTATATATTATAATTAATTGTAATAGAAACAAAGGTAGGGGATGTTATGGTATACCAAAGTGAATTTGCTCTAGAAAATGAAATGATGGAACAGTTAGAATCAAATGGCTATGAAACTGTAACGATTAGAAATGAACAACAATTGTTGGATAATTTCCGTGCTATTCTCAATGAACGTCATGCTGATAAATTCAAAGATCAACCATTAACAGATAAAGAGTTTCAACGCTTATTAACGATGATTAATGGGAAAAGTATTTTTGAAAGTGCGCGTATTCTGCGCGATAAATTACCTTTAAAGCGTGATGATGAAACTGAAGAATATTTATCATTTTTAGATACAAAAAATTGGTGTAAAAACAAATTTCAAATTACAAATCAAGTGTCGGTAAACGATAAATATAAAGCAAGATATGATGTCACTATATTAGTGAATGGATTACCACTAGTTCAAATTGAACTTAAGCGTCGTGGGGTAGATATTAATGAAGCATTTAACCAAGTTATGCGTTATCGTAAACAAAACTACACAGGACTATTTCGATACATACAATTATTCGTTATAAGTAATGGCGTAGAAACACGTTATCTATCTAATAATGATGGTGATATATTAAAAAGCCATATGTTTTATTGGAGTGATAAAGATAACAAGCGTATTAATAATTTGAGTGACTTTACTAATTCATTTTTAAGACCATGCCAATTAGCTAAAATGATTTCACGCTATATGATAATCAATGAGACTGATCATATCCTCATGGCGATGCGTCCTTATCAAGTACATGCTGTTGAAGCATTAATCAATCAAGCGACTGAAACAAACAATAACGGTTATATTTGGCATACGACTGGAAGCGGTAAAACATTAACTTCGTTTAAAGCGAGTCAAATATTATCAGAACAAGATGACATCCAAAAAGTAATATTCCTAGTTGACCGTAAAGATTTAGACAGTCAGACAGAAGAAGAGTTTAATAAATTTGCTAAAGGTGCAGTAGATAAAACAAATAATACTTCGCAACTTGTTAGGCAGTTAAATGATAGAAGCTTACCGCTTATTGTTACAACTATACAAAAAATGTCGAAAGCTATTCAAAGTAACCCTAAAGCATTAGAGCAATATAAGACAAATAAAGTCGTATTTATTATTGATGAGTGTCATCGTAGTCAATTTGGTGATATGCACCGTATCGTTCGCCAACATTTCAATAATGCTCAGTACTTTGGTTTTACAGGAACACCTCGCTTTGAAGAAAATAAAAGTCAAGATGGTAGAAGTACAGCAGATATCTTCGGTAGATGTTTACACACTTATTTAATTAAAAATGCCATTCATGACGGTAATGTATTAGGATTTTCAGTGGATTATATTAATACAATAAAAACAAAAAATATAGATCTAGATTCAGAAGAATTGGTTGAAGGTATCAATAAAGATGAAGTATGGCTCGCTGATGATCGAATTAGACTCATTGCAAGACATATTGTTGAAAATCATGATAAATATACTAGAAATAGACAGTATTCAGCAATCTTAACAGTTCAAAGTATCCCAGCACTTATTAAATTTTATAATGTGTTTAAAGAGATTAATAAAGATTATGATAAACCGCTTAATATCGCAGGTGTGTATTCTTATTCACCAAATGAAGAAAGTACAGAAGGTAATGTAAAGGAAAAACATTCTAGAGATTCATTAGATGAAATAATAGCGGATTACAATGCAACATTTGGTACAAACTTTTCTACAGATACGTTCCAAGGGTACTTCAATCATATTTCAAATAGTGTTAAAAAGGGTGTTAAAGATAGCAAAATAGACGTCCTAATCGTTGTGAATATGTTCTTAACTGGATTTGATAGTAAAGTGTTGAACACTTTATATGTCGATAGAAACTTAAAACATCATGACTTAATTCAAGCTTACTCAAGAACTAATCGAGTGGAAAAAGAAACAAAACCATTCGGGAAAATTGTTAATTATCGTAATTTGAAGCGTCAAACAGATGAGGCGTTAAAGTTATTCTCACAAACAGAGGATACAGATCGTATATTAATGAGAAGTTATGAAGAGTATTTATCTGAGTTTGTAGATGCGTTAGCTGAACTGAAAACAATCGCTCAAAATCCAGAAGATATGGATAATGTCTTTGATGAAAATGATAAAAAATCATTTGTTGAAGCGTTCCGTCTTGTTTCTAAATTAGTGCTAAGACTGAAAACTTTCGAAGAATTCAACTTTACGAATGAAAATATAGGTATGGGTGAACAAGAGTTTGAAGACTACAAGAGTAAATACTTCGCGATATACGATGAAGTTAAGAATAAACACGGTGAAAATGAAAAAGTAACGATATTAAATGATATAGATTTCGAAATAGAAATTCTGCGTAATGACTTGATTAATGTGTCATATATCATGGAACTCGTACGTAAGATCGATTTGAAAGACAAAGAGGAACAACAACGAAATCGTGAACAAATTAGACGTATATTAGACAATGCAGATGACCCAACGCTTCGACTTAAACGTGACTTAATACGTGAGTTTATAGATGAAGTAGTGCCTAAATTAACTGAAGAAGATGATATAGATGAAGTTTATCTCAAGTTTGAAAATGCAAAACGGGAAGAAGAGTTTAAAAAGTTTGCTCATCAACAAGCAGTAGATGAAGAAATACTTAAGGCAATTACGGGAGAGTTTGAATTTAGTGGTATCGTTAATCAAGATGAATTAAAGGACCTTGTCGGAGATAAGAAACTTAGAGAAAAACGACAAACTAAAAAAGCAATTGCATCATTTATTGAAGAAGTGACATCAAAATATAGTTTTTAGATAGTAATTAAAACCTTTGTAATAGTATATTGCAGA
This sequence comes from Mammaliicoccus sp. Q-M61, assembly GCF_022386055.1. Classification (NCBI taxonomy): domain Bacteria; kingdom Bacillati; phylum Bacillota; class Bacilli; order Caryophanales; family Staphylococcaceae; genus Mammaliicoccus; species Mammaliicoccus sp. Q-M61. Next base: position 83,420 of record NZ_JAJNJL010000007.1, on the reverse strand, counting down.
GGTTTTGATATGCTTTTACAAACTCAAATAAGTAACATAAAACTAAAATGTACCAAATTAACGGAGGAAATAAAATGTCAATTACAGAAAAGCAACGCCAACAGCAAGCAGAATTACATAAACGTTTATGGTCTATAGCAAATGATTTAAGAGGAAATATGGATGCAAGTGAATTCCGTAATTACATACTAGGATTAATCTTCTATCGCTTTCTATCGGAAAAAGCAGAATCAGAAGTTGCTGAAGCATTATCTGGTGAAGATCTAACTTATGAAGAAGCATGGGAAGATGAAGAATATCGTGAAGACTTACAAGCAGAACTTTTAGAAAATGTTGGTTATTACATAGAGCCAAAAGACTTATTTGGCAATATGGTTAAAGAAATTGAAAACCAAAGATTTGATATTGAACATTTAGCACAAGCAATTAGAAAAGTAGAAACATCTACACTTGGAGAAGAAAGTGAAGAAGACTTTATCGGACTATTCAGCGATATGGATTTAAGTTCTACAAGATTAGGTAATACAGTTAAAGACCGAACTGCTTTATTGAGTAAAGTAATGGTTAATTTAGAAGATTTACCGTTCTTACATAGTGACATGGAAATAGATATGTTAGGTGATGCTTATGAATTCTTAATCGGACGATTTGCTGCAAATGCTGGTAAGAAAGCAGGAGAATTCTATACACCTCAACAAGTTTCAAAAATCTTATCTAAAATCGTAACATTAGGCAAAGATAAACTAAGAAATGTATATGACCCTACATGTGGTTCGGGTTCATTACTATTACGTGTAGGTAAAGAAACAACAGTATATCGTTACTATGGTCAAGAAAGAAACAATACAACATATAACTTAGCTAGAATGAACATGTTACTACATGACGTACGCTTTGAGAACTTTGATATTCATAACGGTGACACTTTAGAAGCACCAGCGTTCTTAGAAGAGAAATTCGATGCAGTAGTAGCTAACCCACCATACAGTGCAAAATGGAGTGCGGATAGTAAATTTGACGATGACGAAAGATTTAGTAATTACGGTAAACTAGCACCTAAATCAAAAGCAGACTTCGCCTTTATCCAACATATGGTGCACTATTTAGACGATGAAGGAACAATGGCAGTAGTCTTACCGCATGGTGTCTTATTCCGTGGCGCAGCAGAAGGCGTTATACGTAAGTACTTAATCGAAGAGAAGAACTATTTAGACGCAGTAATCGGTTTACCAGCAAACATATTTTACGGAACAAGTATACCAACATGTATTCTAGTATTAAAAAAATGCCGTAAATTAGATCAAGACGTGTTGTTTATAGATGCATCAAATGATTTCGAAAAAGGTAAAAATCAAAATAACCTAACAGACGAACACGTAGAAAAAATCATTAATACTTATACAAATAGAGAAACAATAGATAAATATAGTCATACAGCAAACCTAGAAGAAATCGCAGAAAATGACTATAACCTTAACATACCAAGATATGTCGATACATTTGAAGAAGAAGAACCAGTAGATTTAGAACAAGTACAAACAGATTTGAAAACGATAGAAGCGGAAATAAAAGAAGTAGAACAAGAAATAGAAGGCTACTTAAAAGAATTAGGAGTGGTGACACATGACTAATCAAGCGAAGAATGTACCAGAATTAAGATTTCCAGAGTTTGATGGGGAGTGGGAAGAATTAAGAATTGGTCAATTAGCAGAAATCGTAAGAGGCTCATCTCCAAGACCAATAAGCGATCCAAAATGGTTTGATAATAAATCAGAAATAGGATGGCTAAGGATTTCAGATGTAACTAAACAAAATGGTAGAATAACTAATTTAGAGCAAAGAATATCTGTGGATGGACAAAATAAAACAAGAGTTTTGCATAGTGAACATCTATTATTGAGTATTGCAGCAACGGTAGGTAAACCTGTAATTAACTATGTAAAAACTGGAGTACATGATGGTTTTTTAATTTTTCTAAATCCATTATTTGATATTGAGTATATGTTTCAATGGCTGGATGCATTCAGACCCAAATGGAAAAAATATGGTCAACCGGGTAGTCAAGTAAACTTAAATTCTGAATTAGTAAGATCTCAAAAAATAGTTATTCCAGATACTGTGGAACAAAAACGAATCGCTAAATTTTTCAACAAACTTGACCGACAAATTGAATTAGAGGAACAAAAGTTAGCGAAATTAGAAGAACAGAAAAAGGGATATATGCAAAAGATTTTCTCACAAGAACTGCGATTTAAAGATGAGAATGGGAATGAGTATCCGGAGTGGGAAGTTAAAAAACTTGGAGATATAGCTAATATTACAAAAGGATTTACTCCAAGTACAAAGAACAATGATTATTGGAATGATAAAAATAAGAACTGGCTATCTATTGCTGGAATGAGTGATAAATATTTATACAATGGTAATAAAGGGATAACCGAACTAGCTACTCAAAATCATAGTAAAGTTAGGGAAGAAACATTGATAATGAGTTTTAAGCTAACGCTAGGAAAATTAGGAATAGTAAAAAAACCAATGTATACTAATGAAGCCATTTGCCATTTTAATTGGAAAAATAAAAATATTGATACTGAATTTGTCTATTATTATTTAAATTATATAAATATAGCTAGCTTTGGTTCTCGAGCAGTTAAAGGAATTACTTTAAATAATGATTCTTTAAACAGTATAGTTATTAAATTACCATTATTATCAGAACAATTTAAAATTAGTAGATTACTTATTCAATGCGATACATTAATTGATAAACAATCTATTAAGATTGAATTTTTAAAAGAACGTAAACAAGGGCTCTTACAAAAGATGTTTATATAAGCTTAATTTTTATGATAGTTAATTAAGTATCACTAAAGGGGAATGAATATGACAAATACTCAATGGGTTATACCTTGTAATGTTAAATTCTATAATGTAGTTGCAGCGTTTGATAAGTTAGATGTTATTGATTGGAAGCAAAGTCCGAATTTAAAGAAGGCCAAGAAAGGTGATGTTCTTTATATATACATCTCTGCACCTATTAAGAGTATTAAATATCAATGTTTGATTAAAGAAGTTAACAAACCTAAGTCAACAATTGATGATAGTCAATTTGTTATCAAGGGTGATAATTATATTAACTATGGTAATTACATGGAATTAGAGTTATTGAACAAATTTGATGATGACCAATTAGATTTAGAATTTTTACAAGATAACGGGTTAAAAGGTAATGTTCAAGGTCCTATGACTTTAAAGGAACCTTTAAAAAGTTATATACAAAAAGTCTTGAAAACGAATATTTTAAATTTAGATAATGAATTAGAAAACACTGAATATGTCGAAGGTAAACCATATGTACAGTACGGTATTAAATATGAAAGAAATCAGGCATTAAGAAATGAAGCTCTTAAAATTCATGGAACTACATGTAAAGTATGTGGATTTGATTTTAAAGCTAAGTATGGCGATTTAGGCGAGGGTTTTATTGAAATTCATCATTTGAAACCAATGTTTTCAATAAAAAGAGAAATAAAAGTAAATCCACAAAAAGATTTAGTCCCACTATGTTCTAATTGCCACAAAATGATTCATAGAAATGCTAAACAACCTTTAACTATTAAAGAATTAACTAAAATAGTTAATCATAATAGCAAATAATTTAATATTTTATAAACTACCATTCAACCCTCTTAATTTATTAGGAGGGTTTTTGTCTGTGTGATTTTAAACGTGTGATATACTTTGTGTGATGAAATATAGAGTATCTATAGATAGGGTGATTGAGTATGAATTTCACAGAAGTAGAAATTATCGAACAGCTTGTAAATGCATATAAAGAAGCAGGAAAGCCTACTTACCCTCATGAGAATTTATATCGAGGACGTAATCATAGTATATCGGGGATTGGAGAAGACTTGCTGGGTGCTTATTTGATTAGTAGATTGGAAGGTGTCCGAATCTTTATTGATCAGCCTTTATCTATGATTGATAAATCTTTAAGTACAAGATATCCGGATTTATTAATTTGTGAAGATAACGTAATTAAGAATATACTCGAAGTTAAAATGGATTTAGGATATCAAAGGAAAGATTTTATAAATTATTGCCAAAAGAAAGAAGAATGGATTTCAAATATCGTAGGAAAACAGTGTGTATTGTCTAGAAAGAGAGAAGACAGAATTCCTATGAATATAGCTGATGATATTAAATTTCATGTCGTGATTTATAGTGAAAACAATGGACCGAAGCGGTTCGATGAAGAGATCATGCCTATCGTTAATGAAACATGTCCACACATTGAAGTATATGTCCTAACAAGTGGTCAGCATCCTAATTTAGCAGATGTTGATCTAGAAGGTATTAACATTAATAAAGGTGAATTTGAAAGACTCGTAAATGCGTTATAAAAATAGAGATTTTTAAAATTTAAAATATAATAATGAGAATGTGTCGGGTCACCTTAACCATTATAATAAAAGTCCTTTTAATTAATAATTTTCACATTTACTAAGATTTATTGAATGATATTTCATGCAGTTTAATTTCTGTATCAAAGATATAAGTTAGTAAATAAAACTCATTGTCATTTATGATATAATTATAGTATTAAATTATGGCATTTATTAATGTTAATTTACAATGTCTAAAAAAGGACAATTATATACTTGTATTACTTAAATTGTCAATTCTAGAGACATTAAAAGTGGTTCTGAAATATTGTTGTTATAGGCTTTTTATACTTAACTAATCGAATATACCCCCGTAAATAAGGGGACGAGAACCATTTTTAATTACCACCCTTTTATTTTTTGAAATTAAACGAATATAACCCCGTAAATAAGGGACGAGAACTCAATTCCGTTGTAGCTTGTTAAATTAAAGTCCGTAATCGAATATAACCCCGTAAAAAAGGGGACGAGAACTTAATCCAATGAGTCACAACTCTTTCAATTCCCAATCGAATATAACCCCGTAAAAAAGGGGACGAGAACGTGATTTCTTCATCAATTTCTACTGTGAAAGTATCAAATCGAATATAACCCCGAAAATAAGGGGACGAGAACATCATTTTTCTGATTTTTGTAAAATAGCAATATTAAAATCGAATAAAACCCCGTAAATAAGGGGACGAGAACGGTAGTGACATCTTATTCATACAACACCCACTTTCTAATCGAATATACCCCCGTAAATAAGGGGGACGAGAACCCGTCATAGTCACCGTAAAAGATTATGTCATAGTCAATCGAATATACCCCCGTAAAAAAGGGGACGAGAACACATAATCACTTGCCAACTCGTCACGTTCTAGCTAATCGAATATAACCCCGAAAATAAGGGGATGAGAATCTATGAACTCTATCTCCTACTTTGAATTTCATTAGCAAATCGAATAAAGGGGACGGGTACTTTTCTCCGAATGTCCATTGTTTACAGTAATCATGAATCGAATAAAACCCCATAAAAAAGGGGACGAGAACCTTCTTGTGATATGAATCTTGTATTTCTCTTCTAATCGAATATACCCCGTAAAAAAGGGGGCGAGAACTAGCTTGCACCCACTACTTGTGTACGCCAAGTACCCTCAATCGAATATACCCCCGTAAGTAAGGGGACGAGAACTACGTTGAATTTGTTCAAACGCTTCTGTTAATTCCAATCGAATATACCCCCGTAAAAAGGGGGCGAGAACTGGTCTGTAAAGTCAATTCCTGCCATTTGGAATGAGGATCGAAATACTCTCATAAGCAAGGGAGAACGAACTCAAACTATTAATCTTAAATTCAATCACTTTATATAGCGTATATAATGGGAGAATGTATAAGTAGATCTTACCGTTAGAAAATAATTAATTGTAACTTGTTATGAGTATTTGCATTTAGTAAAGTAGAAGTAATTTAATAAAGTATAGTTATTGTTTGAACACATTATTTGTTGATTTAAAATGAGGTTTAACTTGAAAATACCTTAATCTAACTGGTGTAGATAAAAACGCTATGATTGTAGAATGGATTTGCTTGTAGTAAATAAAAAAGGGGACGAGAACATAATAACCTCGATTTTATTTTGTGATTTTAGCATAATCGAATATACCCCCGTAAATAAGAGGACGAGAACTTTATTGATATAAAACATGTATGATAGTTTAGCTAATCGAATATAACTCCGTAAATAAGGGGACGAGAACAAAACTTCCAATTGCTCCGATTTATCCAATTGATAATCGAATATAGCTACAAAGAAAAATGGAGGGATTTATAAGTTGATATTACGTATAGTTCGTTCATCGAACATGAAAATCTAAGAATATACTCTTTTGGTTGTATAGGTATTTGTAACTTGTTATGAGGATAGGTATTTAGTAAAGTAGAAGTAATTTAATATAAGGATAGGTATTATTTGTATACATTATTTGTTGATTTAAAATGAGGTTTACCTTGAAAAAGACTCTAATCTAACTGATGGAAATAAAAGCACTATGATTGAAAAATGGATCAGCTAGTCGTAAATAAAAAAGGGACGAGAACAACTCATAATCAACCATCATTGCACGTATTTCTTTAATTGCATATAACCCTGTAAAAAAGGGGACGAGAACAGTAATGCCCTACACAACATTATATTTTATCTTTCAATCGAATATAACCCTGTAAAAAAGGGACGAGAACCTTGCGTACAAGTTTATTCAATCCTTCTTTACTTGAATCGAATATACCCCCGTAAAAAAGGGGACGAGAACTGCGAGTCTTAATTTATGATTCATAAAATCTACTTTTAATCGAATATACCCCCAAAAATAAGGGGACGAGAACCCAAACTTTCCTTTAGTGTTGATAAATAATGCTTCAAAACGAATATACCCCCGAAAATAAGGGGACGAGAACTAAGTCCTGTTTTGTTCTGTTGTTTAAATTTTTTAATCGAATATACCCCCGAAAATAAGGGGGCGAGAACTGGTCTGTAAAGTCAATTCCTGCCATTTGGAATGAGAATCGAAATACTCTTATAAGCAAGTGAGAACGAATTCAAACTATTAATCTCAAATTCAATCACTTTATATAGCGTATGTAATCGGCGAATGTATAAGTAAATCTTACAGTTAGAAAATAATTAATTGTAACTTGTTATGAGTATTTGCATTTAGTAAAGTAGAAGTAATTTAATAAAGGATAGTTATTATTCGAACACATTTTTTGTTGATTTAAAATGAGATTTAACTTGAAAATACCTTAATCTAACTGGTGTAGATAAAAACGCTATGATTGTAGAATGGATTTGCTTGTAGTAAATAAAAAAGGGGACGAGAACATAATAACCTCGATTTTATTTTGTAATTTTAGCATAATCGAATATACCCCGTAAAAAAGGGGACGAGAACTGTTTATGAACTTTTGTTCTTGTAATATTCTTGTTAACCGAATATACCCCCGTAAAAAAGGGGACGAGAACAGCCAAAATATTAATGAATGTTCAAACGGTGTAATAAATCGAATATAACCCCGTAAAAAAGGGGACGAGGACGTTATAGTGAAAATCAATTTACGCTTTCAGAAATAAATCTAAGATACTCCATAAAAAAGGGGAGGAAATTTAGTCAAAAGTTTTGTGATTGTTATAAATAAAGTGATAATGCAAGCGAAATTTTCTGAATTTACAGCTAATTCATATATATTTTGTTGTAAAAATTTAAGATTTAACTTATTCTTTAGTAGAGTAATCAATCGCAATTAGTATTGTTATGTATTATATTTTTCTAACATCAATATTAGTTTTTAATTTGTTTACTATTTCAAGTGCAAAGTATGTAAATTTTTAATGAAAGTACTTAATTAATATTCAGAATAATAAGGTGAAGAAGCTAAGACGCATTTGAGGAAATAACCTCAATTGCTATTTTATAAGGGGAGGAAGTTATGGATAAAAAAACAGCTCTAATGTATGGTTCTTTATTACATGATATAGGAAAGATTGTATATCGTAGCAACGACCATCCTTTTGTAAGAGGTACACATTCAAAATTAGGCTATCAATTTTTAAAACAATTTGATGGATTTAATCAAAAGGACATTATTGAAAGTGTTGCATGTCATCATTATAAAGAATTAGTTCGCGCAAATATTGAGGATGATAGCAATGCTTATATTACATATATAGCAGATAACATTGCCAGTGGTATTGATCGTAGAGATGCTATCGAAGAAGGTACAACTGAATATGAAGAGAAAAATTTTAACTTTGATAGATATACGCCATTATATAGTGTGTTCAATATTGTAAATGAAGATAAAAAAGGTAAAACTAATGGAAAATTTAAATTTAATATAAATACTAATGTTGAGTATCCAGCTGAAGATAATGTCCGATATACAAGTGGACAGTATACATCGTTGTTAAAAAATATGAATGAAGACTTAGCAAATAAACTTAAAGCGAATCATCATCATTTCCCTTCCTTATTACAATGGACAGAAAGTTTATGGCAATTTGTACCAAGTTCTACAAATAAAAACGAACTTATAGATATATCACTTTATGATCATAGTAGAATTACCTGTGCTATTGCTACATGTATTTATGATTATTTAAATGAGCAGAATATTGATAATTACAAGCAAGCATTATTTTCAAATTATAATAATACTAAAGAATTTTATGGAAAAGAAGCATTTTTATTGTTGAGTATGGATATGAGTGGTATTCAAGATTTTATTTATAATATTAGTGGTTCTAAAGCATTAAAGAGCTTGCGTTCTAGAAGTTTTTATTTAGAGTTAATGCTAGAAATTATTGTTGATAAATTTATTGAAGAAATTCATGTAAGTCGTGCAAATCTTCTATATACAGGTGGAGGTCATGCATATTTACTTATTCCAAATACGGAATATGTGAAGCATAAATTAAATGAATTTAATTCTGAACTAAAAGAATGGTTTATTCAGGAGTTTAAGACAGACTTATCTGTTTCAATTGCATATGAATCATGTAGTGGTGATGATTTAATGAATACGAATGGTACTTATAGAGATATTTGGCGTAACCTTAGCAGTAAACTCTCTGATATGAAATCTCACAAATATAATGCTGAAGAAATTATACGAATGAATCAAACTCGTTCTAATGGTGAAAGAGAGTGTAAAGAATGCTTAAGAAGTGATGTTGAAATTAGTAATGATGGTTTATGTTCTACATGTGAAGGAATTATAAATATTTCAAATGACTTGAGAGATAAATCATTTTTTATCGTTTCAAAATCCGGAAAACTCAAAATGCCATTTAATAAATATATTTCTGTGATTGATTATGATGAGGCTGAGTATAAAGCAAAACAAATGGATGAGATTCAAATATATAGTAAAAATGAACCATACATTGGTGTAGGACTTTCTACTAATCTTTGGATGTGTGATTACGATTTTGCAAGTAAAAATGTTGAAACACGTGAGATGGGTATTGGTAGCTATATTCAGCGTGAAGAAGGCATTCAAAGATTGGGTGTAGTGAGAGCTGATATAGATAATTTAGGAGCAACATTTATATCCGGAATATCAGATAAGTATAATTCAATATCAAGAACAGCTACTTTATCACGACAACTGTCACTGTTTTTTAAATTTGAACTTAATAATATATTAGATAATTATCAAATTACAGCTATTTACTCTGGTGGAGATGATTTGTTCTTAATAGGTTCGTGGGATGATATTATCGATGCGAGTATTAAAATTAGTAATCGTTTTAAATCATTTACATTAGGAAAATTAACACTTTCAGCAGGAGTAGGCATGTTTCCATCTAAATATCCTATATCAAAGATGGCTTTTGAAACAGGTATCCTAGAAGAATTCGCGAAGACAGGGGATAAGAATCAAATTGCTTTATGGAGAGATGATAAGGTAATGACTTGGAGAGAATTAGAAGATGAAGTGCTTGATGAAAAATTATCTATTCTTAAAAAAGGATTTTTAGAAACAGATGATCATGGAAAGGCATTTATCTATAAAATATTATCTTTATTACGACATGATGAAAAAATAAATATAGCTAGATTGGCATACCTTCTAGCAAGAAGTAATATGTCAGGGGAATTTACTTCGAAAATATTTGAATGGTCGCAAAATGGAGAAGATAAACAACAATTGATTACTGCATTAGAATTTTATGTTTATCAAATAAGGGAGGCTAATTAACTTGGAATTAATAAAAACTAAAGATGGAACAACGGTAAATCTTAATTTTGCACAAAAAATTGTTGAAAAGAACTTGAAACCAAACCAAAACAAGAGATCTTATGAAAAGTACTCTCTATTTAATGGACTATCTACAAGTAAGTTGCGCAATTTAATGGAACAAGTAAATCGTTTATATACTATTGCGTTTAATTTGAATGAAGAGGAATTACCAGAATCTTTTATAGATGAACTAGAGTACTTAAAGGTTAAGTTCTATTATGAGGCAGGTAGAGAAAAATCAGTTAATAAATTTATAGATGAAACATACATGCTTGAGATTATAGACAAAATTATTGAAAAGAGATCTAAAAAATATTTTCTTGATTACTGTAAATATTTCGAAGCTCTAGTAGCATTTTCAAAATACTATAAAAAGGAGGATGAAAAATAATATGTATTCTAAATTAAAAATTACTGGAAAAATAGAAGTTGTAACTGGCCTACATATAGGTGGCGGTGGTGAATCAAGTATGATAGGTGCAATTGATTCACCAGTTGTGAGAGATTTACAGACTAAAATGCCTATTATTCCTGGTAGCTCAATAAAAGGGAAAATGAGAACATTATTGGCCAAAAAATATGGTTTAAAATTAAGTCAAGAAAGTCACAATGATGATGTTGATGAAGTATTACGTCTATTTGGATCCAGTAAAAAAGGAAATATAAAGAGAGCGAGATTACAGATATCAGATGCTTTTTATTCAGAAGATACGAAGTCATATTTCCAAAAGAATGACATTTCATTTACTGAAACGAAGTTTGAAAATACAATTAATAGATTAACTGCAGTAGCTAACCCTAGACAAATTGAACGTGTTACGAGAGGTTCGGAGTTTGACTTTACATTTATATATAATGTTGAAGATGAATCGGAAATTGAGTCTGACTTTCAAAATATTAAAGATGCTATCCACTTACTTGAAAATGATTATCTTGGTGGTGGTGGTACGCGCGGTAATGGACGTGTCCTATTTAAAGATGTGAAAGTTGAAACGGTAGTAGGTAATTATGATAGTTCAAATTTAAATATTAAGTAGGTGAGCACAATGCCAACAAAAATTTATAAACTAAATTTTAAAGATGCAGTTCATTTTGGTAAGAAAAGATTATCTGATAGTGAGATGACGATTGCATCCGATACATTATTTAGTGCTTTATATATAGAGGCATTACAAATGAATATGCCAACAGATTGGTTATTAAATGAACTACTTATAAGCGATACATTTCCATTTGAACAAGAAATATTTTATTTACCAAAACCTTTAATCAAAATAACTTCTAGTGAAGAAGGTAATCATAAAGATTTTAAAAAATTAAAATATATACCTGCTTATCACTATAATGACTATATTCAAGGAAGATTAAGTGCAGAAGATGCTAAAGACTTAAATGAAATTTTTGAGTTAGGTAAATACTCATTACAAACGAAGGTATCTTTACAAGCGCAAATTGATGACCCTAACATAGATAGTGAGCCATATTCGGTTGGAACATTTAGATTTGAAGACCATGCGGGTTTATATTTTATTGCAAATGGCACACAACAGTCATTATCCTATCTTGAAGAAGTGTTGAATTCCATACAATATTCTGGTTTGGGTGGAAAACGTTCGGCAGGATATGGGCGTTTTAGATATTCTTTAACTGATAATAAAGAGTTGCTATCATTGTTAGATATTAAAGGAAGTCAATATGTCCTTTTATCCACGGCAATGGCAAAAGATAGTGAAATAGAGAATGTTTGTACTGAAGCTAGATACATTCTGAAAAAACGTTCGGGGTTTGTTCAATCACAAAATTATGCAGATAATATAGTTAAGAAACGAGATTTTTATAGTTTTACACCTGGTTCAGTATTTAATAGGACTTTTGAAGGTGACATTTATAATGTAGGTGATAGTGGTAAACATCCAGTATACCGCTATGCGAAACCGTTATGGTTGGAGGTGTAGATAGGATAATGAACACTAAAACTTATACAGTATCGATAAAAATGATTGGTCCAGTTTTTATAGGTGGAGGAGAAACCTTAAAAAAGCAAAATTACATTTATGATTTTCATAAAAGTAAAGTCCATATGATAAATGGACCGAAATTTGTAAAATTTTTAAAAGCAAAAGGTCTTTTAAAGCAGTATCAAGAATTTCTCCGATATCCATCAAAAGCACCTCGAGAGCAAGGTTTAAAATATTTTTTAGATAAAAATATTCGTCAAAATGAATGGGGAAATTTTATAAGTCATACTGAACAAGTGCATCAAGGTAAACGAAGCGGCAACAATCAAGCGAAACCGCTTAATGATATTCAATTAATAGTCAGAGATGGCCAAGGTAAAGTATATATACCTGGGAGTTCTTTAAAAGGTGCTTTAAGAACCATTCTAGAGTCAAATTTTTCTGGACCAAAGTTGGAATATAATAAAATAGTAGTAAGTGATTCTAAACCAATTGATGAAAAAAATTTAGCAATTTATGAAAAGATAGATATTAATAAACGTGATAAACCAATGCCTCTTTATAGAGAGTGTTTAGACATAGATACTGAAGTTGAGATGATACTTACTATTAAAGATAATGCTATATCTATAGAAGATATAGAAAAGAGTATTCGTCAGTTTTATAAAAACTATTATGACAAATGGCTTTCAGGATTTAAGTCATCACCTGGTGGCAAAGAATTTGCCTTAAAAGGTGGTATACCAGAAAATATCAAGGAGCCAATTATTTACTTAGGTGGTGGTGTTGGGTTTGTTAGTAAAACAACACATTATCAAAATCATGATAAAGAAACCGCTAAAAAAGAAGCATTTAATGTTCTCAGAAATAAGTTTAGAAAAACTTATGGCAAGTTTAAATATATTCCTGATAATGTTCCAATTGCTTTAAAAGGAACTGTTAATCAAAGTAAAAATGAATGGTATCAGCAAGGAATGTGTACAATTACTTTTAATGAAATGATTAAGTAAATGGAGGTATTTAAATGAGTGTACTGTTTAGTCCAGTTGGAAATTCTGATCCATGGAGAAGTGGTAGAGATGGAGCTATGTTACATATTATAAGACATTACAAACCCAAAAAAGTCGTTTTATTCTTTACAGAAAGCTTATGGGAAGGTAATGATATTAGATATGGGCATAAAAATTATGATTGGGAAACAATTATTCATGCAGTATCTCCTAACACAGAAGTAAGTAAGATTATTAGAAAAATAGATAATGCTCAGGATTTTGATAGCTTTAAAGAAGAATTTCATTATTCTATTAATACTATTGAACAACAATACCCTGAAGAAGAGATACTATTAAATGTGACGAGTGGAACGCCTCAAATGGAAGCGACTCTTTGTTTGGAATATATTGTTTATCCAGATAGTAAAAAGTGTATACAGGTTTCAACACCAGAAAAAAGTAGTAATGCGAATTTAAGTTATGCTAATCCGCAAAACACTCTAGAACAATTAGAAAATGTGAATCATAATGAATCATTAAGTGAAGCACGATTTAAAGAAATAGAAATCATTAGTTTTAGAGAAGCTATGATTAGATCACAATTGTTAAGTTTGATAGATAATTATGACTATGAAGGTGCACTGAATTTAATAAACTTACAAAAATCATTTCGTAATAAAAGAAAACTTGTTCAAATTTTAGGTGAAATTACACAAAATATTAAAACACATAAAGTATTTCCAGATATACAGAATAAATATAGTGATGAGACACAGGCAAAATTACTATTTCATTTTTTATTGCTACAAATGAGATATAATCGTGGTGATATTGCAGAGTTTTTAATTAGAGTAAAATCTATAGCTGAATATATCGCGGAATATCAACTCAATCAAAAACATCCAAATATTATTGAATATAAAAGAGGTATGCCAAAACTCAACAGTGAGGAATCTAGCTTTTTATTATTATTTAAAAGGCACATGAAAGAAAATAAAATGGAATTTAAGATAGATAATACACTAGGATTACCTGCATATGTACATATTTTTAAAGTTCTAGATCCAAACTCAACTTTTACAAGTGATTTAGATAAAATATTAAAAATAAATGGTTTACGAAACTCTGTTGCCCATCGATTAGAGGCTATCAATGTTACTGATAAATCAAACAAAAAAACTCTGAAAAACTCGATGAATTCGATAAAATCATTATTAGAAATTGTATTTCCGAATATCAATCAAGGAGACTATGATTACTTTGAAAATAAGAATGAAGAAATTAGGAATATAATATGATAACTAAGATAAAAATAGAATTAGACATACCTAAACCAATTCAAGCTAGGTATATGGGAAGCGTCTTACATGGTGCCCTTATGGAATACTTACCAAATGACGTTGCAGAGCAACTTCATCATAATTTTGCATACAGTCCTCTAAAACAAAGAATTTATTTAGAAGGTAATAAAAACATATGGGAAATTGTAAGCATATCAGAAGAATTAAGTAAAAATTTAATATATGTATTTAGTACAGAAAATACTTTTTACTTGAAACACTACCAAGAATCTATTAAATTAAATCAATTTAATGTTGAGAAATATAGTATAAATGAAATGATGGCATCATATTTAGGTGAAGAAGCACTAACAAAATTTATTAAAATAAAGATACTAACACCTATGTCATTTAAATCTAATCAAAGCTATATGATTTTTCCAGATATAAAAAAATTCTTCCGAAGCATAATGATACAGTTTGATGCGTTCTTTAATGAATATGATATGTACGATAGAGAAACATTAGAGTTTTTAGGTGAAAATGTCTTTATTGTTGATTATAGAATGAAAAGTTCTCGATTTAATTTAGAAAAAGTAAAAATCCCTTCTTTCTTAGGTGAATTTACTATCAAAGTTAATGGCCCAGCACCATTTTTACAACTCATACACTTTTTGTTGGAATTTGGAGAGTTGTCAGGTGTAGGTATTAAAACGAGTTTAGGAATGGGAAAATATTCAATCATTAGAAATTAAAATAAACAGCCTAAGGTTTCATGACCTTAGGCTGTTTTTTATATTCTATTCCTACTTATCATTAAATTTTTCTAATACGATTTTAGCTGTTTCGCTGACTACTTTGTCGTTTGGTTTATCTGTCTTGCCTTCTTTGTTTGTGAATATAACTAGAACAATTGGTTTTGATTCACCTTTAGGGTATACGAAAGCAACATCATTTCTTGATGCATAAGTAATCGCTTGTCCGCTCTTATCTGCTACTTTAAAATTCTTTGGTGCACCTTTTTTGATTAAAGTATCTCCACTTTTGTTATTGATCATTAAATCAATTAAGAATGCTTTATTTTCTTTTGATAAACGACCATCGTTGATCAGTTTATTGAGTGTTTTTCCAAAAGCTTTTGGTGTTGATGTATCTTTATTACTCTTTGGATCATAATTGTTTAATTCAGGTTCCATTCTTGAAGGCTTAGTAGTCTTATCATCTAATGACTTTAGCCTTTTATTGACTTCTTTATAGCCACCTACTTCTTCAATAATCATATTATTAGCAGTATTGTCACTGTATAACATCGTTGCTTCGATTAATTTTTTGATCGTGATATCTTTATTGATAAATTTTTCTAGTACAGGCGAGTATGGCACAATGTCTTCTTTACTAACATGAACTTTCTTATTTAATTCATTGTGAGGTGTCTTTTCAAGTAACATCGCACTACTTACAGCTTTGAAAGTTGAAGCATAGGCAAATCTCTTATCTTCATTAAAGGTAATTTCTTCATCAGTTGCAGTATTTAAAGCATAAACACCTACATTAGCATCATATTTATCTTCTACCTTCTTCAAATCTTGCGTTGTCGCATCAGCAGTACTGCAGGCACTGAGCAACAATATAGATGCGATCATTAATATCAATTTTTTCATAACATATACCTCCTTAGACTTGGTATATATACTATCATATTAATAATATGATAGTTTGATCAATCTTCTCTTTTGACTTACACATGCTATACGTGGTATATAATAATCATTGAAACGATTTGTTAAGGAGAGACGACATGGAAGACAAGACGATGGAGGTATTTAAGAGAGGTTCGAAGTTATTAAATATTCTTCAAGACGAGAAGCGTCAACAAATTCTTGTTCTATTATGTAGAGAAGAACAACTAACGGTTAATCAAATTACTGAACGACTTACGATTTCACGTCCTGCTGTATCGCATCATTTGAAATTAATGTATGAAGTGGGCTTGTTGAGTGTCGAGCAAGTTGGGTTGGAAAGATATTATCGTTCTGATCTAGACGATGCATTACTGTGGTTGAAAGAACTGACAGCTTCTTTAGAAGAAAATATTAAAAATAAAGAAAAAGCTTAAAAAATTTTAGTCACTATGTTTATATGTTTAAACCTATTGAAACAAAGAATTAATAAATAATAAAAAGGAGCATTCGATATGCAAACAATTTTAGGAAGTAACGGACAAATTGGGCAAGAAATTGCTAAAGAAATTTATAGAAATTTTACGAAAGATATACGTTTAGTAGGTAGAAAACCTAAGAAAATTCATGATACAGACGAGTTAGTAGCTGCTGATTTAATGAAATACGAAGATACACTTAAAGCAGTGGAAGGTAGTGAAATAGTCTATTTTGCTGTTGGATTACCTGCAAATTCAGAAATGTGGGAAGAACGCTTTCCAGTGATTATGAAGAATGTTATTAAAGCATGCCAAGAAACAAATACGAAACTCGCATTCTTTGATAATACTTATATGTATGAGAAAAACGATAATGTACAGGTTGAAGACAGTCCATTTGTACCAGAAGGTCGTAAATCACAAGTACGTGCTGATATAGCTGAAATGTTGTTATCAGCTATGAAAGATCAATCTATTCAGGCTGTTATTGGCCGCGCTCCTGAATTCTACGGACCAGGATTGACGCAAAGCTTTACCAATTCATTAGTATTTAATCGTGTAAAAGCAGGTAAACGTGCATTAGTACCGGTTAATGCATCTGTGTTACGTACACTTATATGGACACCTGATGCAAGTCGTGCCTTAGCATTGCTTGGTAATACACCTGATGCTTATGGAGAAACTTGGCATTTACCAACAGATGGTAGTGTGTCTTATAAAGATATTTTGAAAAAGGCAGAGAAAGTCTTAAATAAGAAGATTAAGTATATGACAGTACCAATGTGGGTATTTAAATTAGGTAGTCTATTTAATCAACAAGTTAAAGAACTTACTGAATTATTACCAAGATATAAATATGATAACGTCTTTAAGTCCGATAAATTTAAAGAAAGATTTCCTGATTTTAAAGTGACAACTTATGAAGAAGGTATTAAAAATATTTTAAAAGGAGAATCGTAATATGAAGAAAATCATGATAGTTAATACAAGTGCAGAATATTATGAAGGCACACGTAAACCAACAGGACTGTGGCTAGGTGAACTCGTTCATTTTTATGATTATTTTAATACAGAAGATTATCAAATCGATTTATTTAATATAAACGGTGGTGAAACACCTATTGATCCGGTAAGTCTTAATCCACTAATGTTAGATAAACTAACGAAGGCTTATTATAACGATCATACTTTTATGGAGAAGCTTAAAAACAGTCCATCTATTCGTGAAGCAAATCCTGAAACATATGATGTCATTTACTTTACCGGCGGACATGGTGTGATGTTTGATTTTCCGCATAATACGTATATTCAAGATGCTGTTAATGAAGTATATCGTCACGGTGGCGTTGTTGCAGCAGTGTGTCATGGCATCGCAGCATTATTAAATGTGAAAGATGAAAACGGCAGATACTTTATCGATCGTAAACAGATTACAGGATTTTCAAATGCAGAAGAAATATTAGCCAATCGTAAGCGCATTGTTCCGTTTATGTTAGAAAGTGAACTTAAAATCCGAGATGCCAAATACAGTAAAGCAAAAGTACCATTCAGACCATATGTACAAGTAGACAACAGACTCGTTACAGGACAAAATCCACAATCACCAAAGCAAGTCGCACAAGCCGTTGCACGCATATTGAGTGAAGAAGGAAAGTAGCGCAGGAAGACTGAGGTTAGTGTAGAAGTAATACAAATTAAGCTGAGACATTCAACGTGTCTCGGCTTTTTTGTGTCTGGATTTATTTGTGTAATTTAACGTACTACTTCCACCCCATACCTCCACAAAATTCTTATTGCTTTTCTTAAATACATGATATAACATATAAAACGTAAATATTACGATTTAGGAAGTTGAGGGAATATAAATGGTGAAAGAATACGATGTATGGTGGCAGAAGGGACAAGAAACAGATGATGACATGGCAAATGATCATGTTGATGGATGGGATAGAACGATTCAATTGATGGATGAATCTGATGTTAGAGGTAAGACGATATTAGATTTCGGATGTAATCAAGGTGGTTTTCTACGTAGATTATATGACACCGTTCCATTTGAATACGACGTTGGAATGGATTTAGCGAAGTTATCACTTGAGAAAGCGAAAGAATTAAAAGGCGATCGTCCATTAGAATATGTGTTAACAGATAAACCTCAAGACACAAACAGAACATATGACACTGCAATTAGTACATCTGTACTTTATTTAATTGAGGACATACCTCAACATGCACGCGATTTGAAAGCTGTACTTAAACCAAATGGCGTCTATTATGCGACATTCTCAGATTTAACAAACAATCCAAGTCAGCAATTTATGGAAGACGTGATAAATAAATATGGTGCGACACCGTCTCAGAATCATTCTTTAAAACATATAGTAGATAGCTTTGTAGCTGAAGGATTTGAAGTGGCTGTTATTAAGGAACCTGTTCCTAATGTGATTGATTTAACGCATTATGATGACTTTTATTTATCACCAAATGATTATTTACAAACATTATTCCATGAATCATTTTTAGTAAAAGCAACATTGAAAGAAGGCACGAAGTAATGAAGAAGCGGTTATTAATGGTATTGTCAGCAAGTGCTTTACTGACATTAGCGGGATGTTCAAATGAACAGAAAGATAGTAAGCAAGTGACGTTATCACTACCAACAGAAGCGAAAGCAGATAAGTTAGATGCACAAGGATATGAAGCAGCAATGCCTGTTTATAGTGCAGTTTATGAACCTTTAGTAAAGTACGATAAAGATAAAGGCGTATCAGCAGGATTAGCTGAAAAATGGGAAGTAGATAATGAAGGTAAAGTTTATGAATTCCATTTGAAGAAGGATATTAAATTTTCGGATGGTTCTCCTTTTAATGCTGAAGCAGTGAAGTTCTCAATCGAACGCGCAAAAGCAATCAATAAAGATTCGACAGTTGAAACATTAAAGAAATTAGATCAAGTCGTGGTGAAAGATGATTATACCGTTCAAATTAAATTAAAGTCACCATCTAACCAAGTATTGAACGAATTAACACAAGTACGTCCATTACGTATGATGAGTCCACATGCTGTTGAAGGTGAAAAAGTCGACGGTAAGTTCAAAGAAGCAATTGGTACAGGTGCATTTGTCGTTGATAAGAATGGTAAAGAAAAGACAACATTGAAACCGAATAAGCATTTCAACAATGAGCATCCTGTTAAATACAATTTAGCCTTTCAAACAATTGAAGATGGCGATTCTAGAAATTCAGCAGTTCAAAGTGGCACTGTAGATATATCAGGCGGTGCTTTAGGTATGCTGACAGACCAACAAATTAAAGAAGATAAAAAGAATAAAGCATTAACGATTGAAGATAAACCGAGCACTGTCAGTCACTTTATGGCATTTAATCCGAATCATAAAGTGTTGAAAGAACGTGCGATACGTGAAGCAATCAGCAAAAGCATTAATACGAAAGCTTTATCTGATAAAGAAATGAAAGGTATATTCCAGAAAAATGTTCAATTTGTAAATGATGATAATCAACAAACACATGAATACGATGTTAAATCTGCTGAAAAGTTATTAAAAGATGAAGGATATATTAAAAATAGTGACGGCATGTTTGAAAAAGACGGCAAAGTCTTATCATTGAATTTAGTTATCCAAACAGCAGAGTTCCCGAACTGGAAAGATAAATCTGAACAAGTACAACAAGATTTGAAGAAAGCCGGCATTAAAGTAAATATTAAAACGTTAGATGCACAGACTTATTACGATACATTATGGACGAAAAAAGATTATGACTTAATCTTCTATAGAACATATTCTGATGCATTAATGCCTTATAACTTTATGAGTTCAGTATTCGAAAATGTTGACGGTAAGTCTGGTGTGTTAGCAAACGATGATACTTTAACAAAACAACTAGATGATTATACAACGGAGATTTCAAGAGATGAACAACAACGGGCATTTGATGATATCTTTAAACATTTTAATCAACAATATTTTGGTGTGCCGATTGCTTATCCAAATGAAACATTTGTCGTAAGTGATAAAGTTAAATCATTTAAATTCACAGGATTAACAGATGCACCAGTTGACTATAAATCGCTGAAAGTGAATGAACAATGATCATAAAGCGAACACTGAAATTACTATCTTATTTAGTAATCAGTTCGTTTATCATCTATGTGTTAGTTGAGAAGACAGCGGGTAATCCAGCCATACTTTATTTACAACGACATGGTTACACGACAATTACACAAGAGCATATCGAATTAGCGGAGCATAAATTAGGCTTAGGACAAAATATATTCTTGAGATATATAGACTGGCTTGGTCATGCACTAACGGGACATCTAGGATATACATTCAGTTCAAACGAACCTGTTACAGATGTCATCTTAGCGTCATTAAGTCCAACATTGATATTAATATCTGTATCAGCATGTATATTATTATTGTTTGGCTATTCTATTGGATATATTATCGGGTCACATGCAGAAACAAAATATGCTCGAGTGATTCGTGGATTTGCTCAAGTTATGACGTCCATGCCCGAGTATTGGATAGCGATCTTACTCATTTATTATGCAGGTGTACGTTGGCGATTAGTACCATTTGTAGGCAGTGACTCTTGGCAACATTTCTTATTACCGATTATAACAATCGTCATAATTGAAGGGTGTCATGTGTTATTAATGACAGCGCATCTCATTGAACAAACGTTAGAAAGCGATGCATATCAACTTACAGTATTAAGAAAAGTGAAGTTACGTGCACGTATTTATATACAAATAAAAGAAATATTTGCGCCATTAATGACGATATCAGTGAATAGTATGATTCATCTAATCGGTAAAGCCGTTATATTAGAAGTGATATTTAGTATGTCAGGTATCGGTAAGTTGCTGATTACCGCCATTAATCAACGTGATTATCCATTAATTCAAGGTATTGTTGTGATTATTATGGTCTTTATTATGTTGATTAACTATTGGGGAGATTTAATTATTTTGAAAAGTGAACCGAGATTACATATGCAGCGCGTAATGTCTCATGAAAAGAGGCGTTCATTATGATGAATAAACGATTAATAATAGCGGTTAGTCTAGCAGTAGGTGTTCTGTTGTTATGCGGTATTTATGTTCAAATGAATGGCAGTGAGTCGGATGCACCATTACAACCACCTAGTCTTAAACATTTCTTAGGTACTGATCAACTAGGTAGAGATCTCTTAAATAGGTTAATGCTAGGTTCTGGTGTTACGTTATCTCTATCAGCAGTTGTGATGATTATAAGTGTAAGTATTGGATTAACACTTGGTATGATTGCTGGTATCGAGAGAAAGTGGATGGATAAAGTACTCATGTTTATCGCAGATATGATTTTAGCGATTCCAAGCTTTATTATCGCGCTAGTTGTCTTAAGTTTAATTAGCAATTCAACAGTGGGCCTTATATTGGCGTTAACAATTGCATGGGTAGGGCGCTATTTACGTTACTTTAGAAATTTAACACGTGACATTCAAAAGCGCCCGTTTATTTCTTATGCGGTGTTAAGTGGTAATTCAACCGTACAAACGACCATTACACATACAATGCCACATTTAATGGGTAATATATTGGCTTTAATAACTGCTGATATCGGTAAAATTATTTTGAGTATTTCAGGTTTAGCGTTTCTTGGTTTAGGCATTAAGCCACCTATACCAGAACTTGGAACGATATTATTTGATGGCAAAGGTTATTTTAACAGTGCACCGTGGCTATTCTTCTTCCCAGGTATGTTGATAGGAGGTTATGCATTATTATTTCAAATGTTGAACAAAAAAATAACACAGTAAAACGCATTTTAAATGTTCAAGATGTGAGTATTTTTGACGGAGATCATCCGTTAATTCAATCTATTTCACTATCGGTTAATCAAGGTGATTTTCATTGCATAATTGGTGAGAGTGGTAGTGGCAAATCATTGCTGACAAGGACGATATTAAATATGAAACACCGCAAACTTCATTACCTGGGAAATATTGATATCGATTTAAATAAGACTGATGCAGTATTCCAAGATGTGCATAGTAACATGTTTCAAAATATAACTTTGGCGAAACAGTTTAAATATTTATTTGAGGCTAGTCAGTCTAAATTATCAGCTGAAGAACAGTACGAAGAAATTCTAAAGTTGATGAAAGTATTTGGTTTAGAAAATGGTGAGGCGTTATGGAATTGTTATCCGTTCGAACTGAGTGGTGGTATGGCACAACGAGTAGCGTTTATGATGGCACTTATAAGACGTCCGAAGTGTTTAATACTTGATGAACCTACAACGGCATTAGACAAAGAAAACTGTCACAACTTAATGCAATACTTAGGCGATATGTATCTACAAAACGAAATGACAGTCATCTTTGTGACACATGATATTAATTTAGTAAAAGCATATGCCACACATATTAGTATTATGAAGGTTGGTCAAATCATTGAGAGTGGCGATAAAGAAACGGTGTTAAATCATCCGAAGCATGAGTATGCTAGAAAGTTAATGTCTATCGCACGTAGGAGAGAAGCGTATGCTTGAAATAGAGAACTTAACTAAAACGATTAATCATCGGCATATTATAAAGGGTTTGTCGCTTACTATTGAAGATCAGAATTTATTGATTAGTGGGAAGAGCGGAAGCGGGAAATCAACGCTCGCTAAAATGATAGCAGGATTAGATTCAAACTACACTGGTACAATCAAGTTTAATCATCGACCGCAAGAAAGCATACCTCTTAAACAGTGGATGAAGACGATTCAATATGTACCACAATATCAACGAGATACATTAAATCCACGTAAGACTGTTGAATATATTTTAAGAGAGCCACTGAGAAATTATCATGTTGATAAAGAGGATTATGGGCATAAAATTGAAACCGTACTGGAGCAATGTTTACTGCCTAAAAGTATTCTGAAGCAGCGCATGAGTACATTAAGTGGTGGACAATTCCAGCGAGTATGGATAGCAAAAGCTTTAATCGTAGAACCGAAAATACTCATATTAGACGAAGCCACGACGAACTTAGATGTTATGAGTGAAGAAACCATTATCCAAATGTTAAAGGCGTTAGAACAAGTGCAGCTTATCATCATATCTCACGATCCATATGTACTGAATTCCTTTGAAGGTATGGAACTTAAGTTAGATGGAGAATAGTTGATTCTTAAGTAGATGATATAAGATAGGTATGGGTGCACGAAGACTACGAGATATCGTGCAGTTAGGGGTCAAATTAGGTCGTATCGCACGAAGACTGAGAGATATCGTGCGTTATGAGGTGAAAACAGGTCGTATCGCACGAAGACTGAGAAATATCGTGCGTTATGGGGTCAAATCAGGCTGTATCGCACGAAGACTGAGAGATATCGTGCAGTTGGGGGTGAAATAGGGCTGTATCGCACGAAGAATTGAAGATATCGTGCAGTTAGGGGTCAAATCAGGTCGTATCGCACGAAGACTGCAAGATATCGTGCGTTATGGGGTCAAATTAGGCTTGAGCGCACGAAGACTATGAGATATCGTGCGTTATGGGGTCAAATCAGGCTGTATCGCACGAAGACTGCAAATTAGTTTTCCAGCTTGGGTAATTGTACAGCATGTGGTACAATTAATGTGTTAAAGGAGGTTTTAGTATGACTGTAATAAGTTATTCAAACGCTCGTAAAAATTTTAGGAAATTGATTGATAAAGTAAATAATGATAGTGATACTGTAACGATTACTACTAATGAAAGTAATGCTGTTTTAATGGGTGAAGATGATTATAATTCAATTATGGAGACGCTGTATTTACAACAATCACCTGCTAATGCTAAACACTTAGCAAAATCTATTGAAGAAGCGGAAAGAAATAATACAGTTGAGATAGATATAGATTCCTATGAGTAAACGAAACATTACATTTACGCCTTCCGCTTTTGAAGATTATGAGTATTGGCTAGAACAAGATAAAAAGTTATTAAAGAAGATTAACAGGCTAATAAAAAGTATTCAGCGCGATGGCCTATTAGAAGGAGAAGGTAAACCGGAACCACTAAAAGGCAATTTACAAGGCTACTGTAGTAGACGTATTAATCATGAACACAGACTTGTTTATATGGTTAAAGAAAATCACATTATCATTATAGGATGTAGATATCATTATTAAAAAAGACTCTATTTTATTTTAGAGTCTTTTTATTTATCTTTTTCCTTTTCGGTTTGTATAAGAATAGTTGAACCTGAAATACAATCTTAGTAACATAAACTCAAGATAAAATTATAGTTTGAGTTATGAATCTTATTTACTTTAAAGGAGCGATTTTATTGGAAAGTAATGAATACAAAATATTACTAGATGAAATTGAAAAGTTAAAATTTCACAACACTAGCTTATTAACACTTATTGGATTACTACATGCAGAGGATATGAAAGAACCTACAATCCATGAGACTGTGGTTATGTTTGATTTATCTAAAAAAGATTTAAGAGAATTCTCTGCATTAGTAAAAAACTATAACGGTAATAATCTTGCTTTCGAACAAAAAGCTTTAAAAATTAATCCTATTTTTAAAAGAAGAAACATAATTTCTATTCTAAAATCATTTATTGTTTCTGAAATGTTCTTAGAAAAAAGTCAAGAAATACTAAATTCTTATGAGTAATATTTACTTTAATATATTTCTTGGTTGTCACTTTATTTTTGTTCTATTTTCAATACATTCGACATCAAATTAATAATGATAAATATATATAATATGCCAACTAATGGTGCGTAGAATGTCCACCAGTTTGTTGTTAGCTCATTAGAGTGAAAGCCTAATAAACTGCTTAAGTCATTGATGCTTGGTCGTTCTATAATTTCACATGCGGGTCCATAGCAAACCTTCGTACCTCCGAAGAATATTTTGAAGAAGGCTAGGTGTGTCATGACGAGTAAAGTTTGAAAACATATTCTCAAAAATATGATCAAATATTGAGTTTGTATGTTAGGTAATACATGTTTGATAAAAATATGTTTATCATTAGGACTAATGGTATATGCAGCTTCGATATAATCTTGATTTAATATATATTGGGTTGATTCTTTTATCAGCATAGTTGTTGTCGGTGTCATTAAGATTGTTAGAATAATGATATTGTAAATCATTCTAAATTGCATAGTAGTCGTAAAGCCATCTATTGTTTCATATAGTAAAGGTTGCAATAAGATATACGCCAATATAGATTGGGGAATATAAAATAAAGCATTAGAAAAGACACTGTAAATACTTGTTGTCTTGCGATTAAATGCTAAATAAGTTCCAATTACAACTGAACAAAGAACCGATAAACTTGATATGACGATGATAATCAGTAAAGTGATACGATATCCGGATAACACTTCAAATAACATGTTTTTAGAAGCGGCATCCACACCAAATAATGCTTTAAAGCTAGGCGCAAATGGCGAGCTTTTCATAATATCACCATTAGAATTGTATAGAAAATTCATAGGTTTAGGCGTGATGTTTAGTAAATCAAAATAAATC
Organism: Mammaliicoccus sp. Q-M61; assembly: GCF_022386055.1. Taxonomy (NCBI): domain Bacteria; kingdom Bacillati; phylum Bacillota; class Bacilli; order Caryophanales; family Staphylococcaceae; genus Mammaliicoccus; species Mammaliicoccus sp. Q-M61. The sequence continues at coordinate 57,268 of NZ_JAJNJL010000007.1, read as the reverse complement.
ACACCAACTAGGGCAGGTAAGATAAGTAACGTTAATAGTATATAAAATTTCTTCATGATAACCCTCCCCGTACGCCAGTGAAGGTAAATAATACTTTATGACTCATAAATATGGCGAGAGATACAGGTACATAAATCAATATAAACGTGACAAATAATACTTCTGGAGAGCCATAATCAAATATAAATGATGACAAACCATGCATGTTAAAGATTCTTTCCAAAAGTAATAAACTTGAAAGCGTGATCCAAATAATATGTTTAAAGTTGATTAAATATGATGCAAACAAATTCCTTAATATGTGTTTAAAGTATAGCTCTACATTTGATAAACCTTTCGCTCTAGAAAATTCAATATAATCTGCACGAGATACATCATCTAGAATACTACTTAAAAATGTCACACTACTCACTAAAGGTATAATCGATAGCACCAAAATAGGGAATATTAAAGCTTTATCTTCGGAACTATTCGCTACATTAAACAATAGAATATCTGTATATCGATAAAATAATATCACCAATGAAATAGAAAAAGGTATGTAAAAAATATCCGGAATAATAGATAGAACTGTATTAATTTTTAAATACCATTTTTTAATATGGTCATTAACATATAGAAGGTATGTAAATAATAAAGATATGATAAAAGCTAACAATAGCGCAGCAAACAAAATCACAATAGTATTTATCCAAGGTTCAATAAAGAATGGAAATAAACTGCGTTCAACATGTGATATTTTATTTGTAAATATAATATCTTGAGGATGAAATATGTATAAAAACGTCGACTTCAAGGCATTAAGATAGTTCAAGAAACTAAAACGTTGATCATCAAATAAAGCAGGCAAACACGCTAATAATAAGAATGCAACAATCGTCATGATGAAATTGAATAATTTTCTCATAAGGCATTTACCTACTTTCTAAAGATAATATGTATTACTTCTAGTGTAAAATGATACTTATATTTAATTTACATATTTTTGAAGGTATTTACAAGGGTGTATAGAAAGTATTGTTGCTGGGAAAATGAAATAAAAGCCATGACGTAATTTGTCATGGCTTTTACTAATCCTATTTAGACTTTATATACCACGCATCCATAGCGGAGTGGTCAGAACCTGGGAGTGGATCGTTTAACAGTTTAAATCCAAATTTCTCATATAGGATACATGCTGCTTTTAGTTCATGCATTGTTTCTAAATAACATTGTTCATAATGTTCAAAGGCAAAGGATAGTGCTGTTTCCATAAGTTTCTTAGAAAGTCCTAGACCCTGTGCTTTTGGAATTAAATATAACTTTTGTAATTCGCAAATTTTATCATTTTCGTTAAACGGTGCTATTCCAACGCCACCAACAATTTCTCCGTCAATTTCAGCTACCCAATAGTTCGCATGGTTTAAATTAGCATAATATTGGTGAAGATCATTAAGTTGAGGATCATAATAAGCTGACCCAGGAATCGCAAGGCCAAGTGATTCTAATGAATCTTGTATAATTTCTTTTACTTTTGTGTTATCTTCTTGTTTCATCTCTCGAATAATCATAAAAGAACTCCTTCGTTTTGGGCATAATCAGAACTATATTAGGTTAATTTATTTGAAATAATATTAGGACTCATTATATATGAACCCAATCATTTTGCCCAATTATTAGTGGGAATACCTAAATATCAAGACGACAAAAAAGCTGTGACGTTATTTGTCACGGCTTTTGCGTACTTGAGCATTTCTTCTATTTATATACAGAATGATAACGCCAACTATTACAAAATAATAAATTATCGTTGTATAAATATTTGCCCAACCAACTGCATTTAACAGAATATAACCTAAAGTCATACTCATGTATATCGTAATATTTATAAATAACTCTTTGATCCTTTGTCTTTGTGTTTTATGTTTTTTACTCTCGTGAGTATGATAGATTGAATATAAACCGGCACTAATTAAAACAAGGAATATCATATATGAAATATCGTTATGTGTCACATAGACAATTACATCATAAATGATATTGATTAAAATAATACCCATTACAACTAATAACTCGATCATCTCGTACCTCACCTAAATAAAATTTTTGAATTTTTAATAGTTTGTTAGTCTACTTATTTTTATCATCTAATCGATAATATCCTCCTAGTATAAACAATGAGACCGTTAATAAAAGAGTTGGAATTGCAAATAGTAATAAACTTATATAACCTTCCTGAAAACCAACCATTACTGCTACAAAATATAAAATCATTGATATGCTAAAACTAAATGTAAAGTCGAAATATTTCATATTCTTTCTCCTTTTTTTTCCTATATTACCTATATTAACCATAAGTCTTAAAAAGTGTAAACCTATTTTAAAAAGAATATCTTTTAAAATTTTCGGATTTACTCATAATACATATCTCTATAAAAATATCCTGAACACAGATAATTGTGTTCAGGATTATTAGAAGTATTTATTTTTCTTTAACACCTTTATCATCTGGTTGATCTAATTTGAATTTTTGTGTTTTATCTCCAACTTCTGTTATTAGGTACTCATAGTCTCTATATGCTGGTTCATCATAATCATTATCTTCTTCAATTAAATCAATATTACTTAATCCTGCTATTTTTTTGTCATATATTTCAGTAGGGCTAACAACGTTTGATAAATTTACTCCATAGTTCTTAGAAGATTCCTTTGAATATCTATAAATACCATTTTTGCTATCTTCATCAAATGTTTGAGAACCAATATTTATAAATTCGGATTTCGTATTATTTCCTGAACCATCAGTTGTTATATTTATTTTTAATTTATTAAAAGTAGGTTCTTTATATTTAATATTTGATATTTTCTTTAATTCCTTTGTTAAATTAGTAAGTTGTTTTGAGTAAAATTCAACTTCTGGTACGCCTTCAATTTCATATCTTTCAGGATCATAATCATCTTCTTTAGCTCTTTTTTTAGCATTATCTAGGCTATCTTCGACAGATTCAATTTTATCTTTAGTTTCCTTTATTTTATAATCTTTTTCTACATTAAAGCTTTTTTTATCCATTTTTTTAATATAATCAAGTTTTTTATCGTCATCCATTTTTATCATTTTTCCTACATCAGTAGCATACTCATAGCTATCAGAATCTTCATCGCTATAATCACTATATACTGCAATTTTACCGTCTTTACTTACTATGAATTTTGTGATTTTAGAGTCTTTTCCTAACTCTGCTGAATCGTCAGAACTATTTTCCACTAAGTATGATATAGTCTCTTTTTTGTCATTCATAACATCGCTGAATTTGACTTCTTTTTCCTCAGTAGCCTTTCCGCAACCAGCTAATGTAAATACTAATAATCCAATTACTGTTAATATTTTCTTCATCCTAAAGTCCCCCATGTTAATATGCTTCACTATGCAAAATAAGATTGCCTTTAATATATTTTTCTAAGTCATTAAAACTATTGATAGAATAAAAATCGTTTACATTCATTTGAAAATAGTTAGTATAATTTATACTTACTTTACAGTCACCGGATTTTAAATCGGTTATTTCACAGTTACAATAATGTGTACTTACGTTTAAATCGATTGGTATAGGATCATTAATGATATTTTTTAATTGATTTCCTAATTTATCACTGTTATATATAAAATCATTAATTGATTTTACTAAATCATAAGCATCATATCCGTTAAAAGTTTTTAGCCCTTTAAGACTATCAATTTCTGAGTACCCTCTTAATACTTCCACTACTTTTTTATCAACAGCTGATTCACTAGGAGGTTCCACATCTTCAAATTGTTCATTAAATGTTTCATTAAGTTCGTCATTCTCATTGAAATTCATTTCTTTATTAATTTGGTATAAAAACTTCAAAAATTTAAAAGCTATTATAGTAAGTATTACTATAATAATTAGAAGAACAATAATGATGTTATAAAACCCATATAAATCATTTGTAAAGAAATCCACAATTAACAATTCAATAATCTCCATTTCACTAATCGATTTTTTTGAACTTCATATTATCAATAATGAGCTTATCGTCTTGATAATCTACTTTAGCTTTTTCTCCATCAATATCCGCTTTTAAATTGCCATCTTTATCTTCTTCAATTTTACCTTTTAAAGTTAGACCACTTTGTGTAATTTCAAAAACATTGTCCTTTATTTCTACTTGATAACCTTCATTTTTAGTATCCTCCCAATTACCTTGAATTTTATCTTTTGTACTTCCACAAGCTGATAAAATTAAGGCGAACAATAGTATAGGTATTAATAATTTTTTCATTTTTTTCATCTCCTATATAACATATAAATATTAAAAGATTTTTTACAATGTAATGCTACCATAGATGTCTTTTTACACTCAACACTTTATTTTATGATTATTTTTATATTAGAATATTTTTTAATGACACTTTTTATATTATAAATACTTTTGTTATTAGACATAAATTAGAATATGAATCTGTAGTTTGATAAAATAAAAAATGAATAAAGAAACATTTGTAAAAAATAGATAAAGGTGGATTATATGAGAGAGAGGGCTTTTAAATTTAATTTTTCTAGATAATCAGGATGAAAATTAAGAGTACTTTTCTATATAAATAAAGTAATGAAAAGGGGTGGAACTCTTATGAATGTTGGTGTTTTTGTAATTGTTCTTATTTTTTGTATAGTATTACCAACTATAATGATGGCTAAAAATAAGAAGGAATAGAAGATGTATTTTGATGTTGTGAGTTTTATTGAAGTTTTAATTAATGTAGATTTGAATAGGTGATGAATATGGATAGAATCATATACATATTTAAAATAGGATTAATTTCATTTTTAATCATTTGTACGTTTAGATATATTTTCCCTTACCCAGAAAGTACTTTTGGGATTATTATTTATTCTTTCTGTTTAGGGATTTCAGTAAGTATCGTTTCTTTATTTTTATTAAATAGTCCACCTAAGAGAAAAAAATAAGTTTAAAAAACACCCTAATGAGCTAGGGTGTTTTTTAAGGTGTTGTTTATTGATATTTATTTTTCATTTTTAAAACTTTAACAAGTAAATATATCGCATTCACTCCTGCTATTATAGCTAATACGATAGACAAAGTTAAACTCTCTATTGGCATTGTAAAAATTATAGCGAATAGAAGAATAATATTTAACACCGTTGCCATAGTAAAATCATTATTTAAACTGTTCTCTTTTTTCATAATCGTTCCTCCTTGTTTTTTACTTAGACTACTAAAATTTATTGTTTTATTTAATCAGTGTGATAATGTTTAGAATTCCAAAATACAAAGATTAAAAAAAGTACTGTAAAGATAGTAAACGAAGTATCTAAATGATCTTGATTCATTTGTTTATAAGCAAAAAATGCTAAAAATATTGCTAAAATCATTTGTAAAGTGAACAAAAACCACTTCAAAAAACTATTCTTTTTTTTATCAAACTTTAGCACAATGACGTACCTCCATAAAAATTTCTACCGTTTATTGATGTCTATTTTCTATATGTTTTTGCTCAATAATATTACCTTCAGCATCTTTTTTTACGATATCTTCGCCTTTCGTTGTGTATGTACCAAGTATTTCACCGTGTTCATTACGATAGTTTACGTACCAATTACCGTTATCGTCTTTTCTCACGATATCTATTAAATATTTACTTTTTCCTATTGGCTCTCCTTCAAAATCAGAAATCATGCCATACACTTGTGATCTAAAGTGTGCTTCTGTTCCTGGGTTTTCTTGATCTTCAAACGCTTCTATTGTTTTATGGTCTGGATGTTCTTTCTTTATTTCAATTTTATTTGCGACTTCTTCAAGTGATGTATAATTTTTATTTTTATCGTATAAGTCTTGTAGGTTATATTCATTACCTGTTTTCAATAAATCTTTGTATATTAATACAGCTTGAGTTCCACCGACATATAATTTATCTTTACTCAAACCAACTACTGTTGCAAAGCTACCTTTGGCTGGATATACAGTATAGAATTTCATACCATTTGGTGCGTCTTGGATATTTTTTTCTTCTATTAACAATAGTTTATGTAGTTTCTTTTTTTGTTTTTCACCTTGAGAAAATTGTTCAAAAACACCAGTTAATACTTCATCTTTCGTTACGATATATTCTCCATCTTTATCAGCAAAAAATGCTAAAGCTAACTTTGTCTTATCTGAAACTTCATTAACATCAGATTTTACATTTTCAACTTGTTTAGGTTTATCTTCATGAGCTTTATTTTCATTCTTTGATTGGTTATTTTCAGTTTCTTGTGAATCAGCCTTAGAGTTATCTTTATCTTTTTGCGTACGCTCATTTTTAGAACTATCATTCTGCTTACTTTCAGTTTTAGTACTTTCATCCTTTTGATGAGCAGTTGATTTTTCTTTATCACTACTACACGCAGCACATAATAGTACTAAAATACTTGTTACGACCATTAATTTCTTCATATTGAATAATCCTCCTTTGTTTGAGTGAGATGCCTAAAATAAAAAAGAATAAAGTTATCTATATTATATATAACCATTTTAGCAAAAAGAGTATGTTGTAATAAACCCTAAATTTTCCAAATTATAGTAGGTTAAAATAAAACAACCTGAACTTAAGTAAATAAGTTCAGGTTGTTATCATCTAATCTAATCTAATCTAATCTAACATCTTCTTTATCATCTAATTTTAATTCCTCGGTTTTATCTCCAACTTCAATTATTAAACCTCTATCAATTTCCGTACTATCATCATAATCAATCTGTTTAAACCAACCGGCATATTTTTTATCATACACTTCAGTTGAATAATTAGAACCTATGTTAAAGGTGTCCTCACCTTCTCTGTTAGCTTCTTCAAGTATAGCTACATCATCTTTTCTTGTTGTATCAACGTCTATAAATTGATAATCGATGTTGATGTATTCCTCACTTATATTATTACCTGTTCCATCTTCTTCACCCTTAAGATCAATTTTTTTATATTTTGGTTCTTTATACTTTAAGTTTTTAGTAATATTTAATGCTTTTTCATAATTTTTACGTTCTTCATCCTGAGGGTGAATATATTTATCGTCATCTGATAGAGAGTTTTCAAGTTCTTCAATTATTTTTGATTGAATCTCTTTAAAGATTTTTTTATCTGCCTTTTTAGCATATGAAAGCAATTCTTTATCGCTCATTTTACTTACTTCACCTAGTGATATTTCCTCTATATAGGATTTATCATCTGAATTATAATAATGTACCCTATATGTTTTGATTTTTCCATTTTTAGTGAAATGTATTGCTTCTATAATCTCGTTTTTATTATATTGACCATCTGAAGATGGCTCTATCGTATACGCAACCGTATCATTTTCTTTTAAATATTTTCCCATTTTAATTTCTTTACTATTTTTCCCTTCGTTTGCACATGCAGCTAAAAATATAATTAAACTTAAACAAAAAATAGTTAATTTTTTCATATTAAATCTCCCTCATATAATAAATCGATTGTTCTGGTTAAATTAAACGAACGTTGCGAGTTTATTTTTAAAATAGAATTATAAAACATCCAATTATGATAGTGATTTCCCAGGCAATATTAATTTGTTTATTCTTCATAATTATTAATAGATGCATGTAGCGTTTCTTCTGGAAAATCATCTTTTTTAATTTTGATTGTATTATCATCAATATACGTTATAATCATCTTACTATTTTTAAGTACAGGATCACTTACTTCTTTAAGTTGAGATTTTGGTGTTTTTGCTATAACAGCTTCAATAGACTGATCATCAATTTTTTTAATTTGATATCCTTCACTACTATCATCTTCAAGTAAATTTTTATAATGCCCGTCATACATAATGCTTTGTCCATCAATTACAAACGTTGGATAATGTCTATCTTCTTCACCGTATTGCCATATGTGGTCAATTTCAGTTATCTTTCCATAAGCATTCGTACTCTTATATAACAATTTTTCCAATTGTTCTTCTTCTTTCTTAGATACTACATAATTTTTATCATATTCATGTTTATATAAATCTTCATCTTTATCTACATCTTCATCGTCTTCTGAAGATGAGTCTACTGTATTTGCTTCTTGCCATTCCTTTTCGTATTCTTCATCTATACTGCTGACTTTATTATTTGATTCCGAATTATTTTTCTTTTCTTGTTGTGAATTAGAAGTGTTATTTTCTTTAGACTTTTCATCACTTTTACTATCAGAACCACAAGCAGCCAATAAAATAATTAAACCTAAACATATGCTTAATAATTTTTTCATGTTCTTATTTTCCTCTTATAGTTTTAATTTCATTTGTTGCTTCTCTTCTTATTTTTTCGTTGTTTTCATTTATATATCCAGGTATTAAACATGCATCGACAATAATCCATATTAAAGATGGAATAAAAAATGTCATCCAACCAGTGAGTAGTGTTAATAGAAGTAAACCAACAGCTGAACCTATTTTTTCTAGATAGAAACGGTGTGCACCAAATCCTCCTAGAAGTATTAAAAGAATATAAGCAATGCCTGTTTTTTTACCTTTGTTTGCTACTTGAGATTCTATATAAGTTTTTTCTTCTAAATTCATAATTATTCTCCTTTATTTATATAACTTTTTTCGTTATTTTTATTTTTTACTTTTATTCTTTAGTCAACTCTACTTCTCCATCGCCGTTACCATATCCGACTGGACTATCGATGATGAGTTTGTCTCCTTTGACTTTATAATTAAGTTGTAGATCTTGACCGTCTTCCATTTTAAATGTCATGACTTTTTCATCTGCATTGACTTTTCCGTCTAAGGTTCCGTCATTTGCACCTATGCCAAATAGTCCGCCTGATTCTAGTGCATCCATATGTAATGATGCTTCACCAGTCTCACTATTTGCAGTAATACTAAAATCTTTATTTGAGTAAGTACCATCTACATTCTTTCCACATGCTGCTAATAATAGAACTAATACAAGACAAACGCCTAATAAATTCTTCATAAATCATTCTCCTTTGTATGTGTGTTTTATTTTGTCTAAACGGTTTATAAAGGCATCGATATAAGCTTGTGGACCTAACATGCGTGCGAGTGGTGCTAGTTGATATGCTATGTAATAGGAGTCTAGTTCTGTACATGATACTAAGACGATAATTTTATTATCTTTGTATTCTAAGATTTCTTTGATTGAAAATTGCTGTTTAAACTGATCCCAAATAGATACGTCTATTTCAAATTTAACAGGTTGTAAGTTGGGTACATTTTCATATGTAGAAGCTTCTAAAATATATACTGATTTAATATCTTGAACTTTAACGGTATGAATTTTAGCTTCATACTCATAAGTTAACCAGTAATCATAGTGCATATACATAAGAGACAATGGCTTTACAACCAACTTTTTATCTAATTCAATACGAACTTTTAACCCTTTCGTAATACATTCTTGCAAATTCATTAAATGAATACCTGGTAGTGGTTCGGAACGTAAATTAAAGTGATTCAAAACACTTTTTAGAATGTATTTATCTTCAATACGGTTAAGTGAGATATTATCTAAGAAAAGATTATAAACACTTTTGTGCAACATAGGTGTTAAGCTTTTGATTTTAATTAATAGACTTAACAGTGCTAAGCTATCGGCTGAATATGAACCATTTGAAAGTACGTATCCATCTAGTGAACGACTATATACGATTTTAGTATTCTTGTTGTTCCAATAATCACTCTCATAGAAAAACATATTTAAATCATTAATATCCCTTTGTATCGATTTTTCTCCAACATTAGCAATATTGCTAAACTCTGACTTGTTCACAACATCCCCGTTTAATAGACGCGTGAGTAATGATAATACACGAGTGGCTTTGTCCAACTTAATCAACTCCTGATGTATAATATATATATTTAAATGGACATTATAAGTCCATTTTTTAACTTTATTCAAAATTCACTTCTATTTTTATTTATTTATATTGGTATATAGAGTTTATATAATTATTATATTAAATGGACAAGGTAAAAAAGTGAATATTATGAGGATAGAGAAAGTTTTTAATATATATAAAATGTAAAATATTATTAAAACAAAACAATATTCGGACATTTTAGTTCGTAAAATAACATGTAATTAATATAGTAAAGGTCTAATAATTGTAATAAAATGTAAATGTAAAAATGCTTAAAAGAGGATTAACATGAAAGTAGTGTAATATTATTTTTATTTGGTATATTTAATTTAAATTCTTTATCTTTTACACTATTCGATTTAGTAAGTTCAAAAAGTGATTATAGATTCTTTCTATTAATTTTATTTATGAAGGAGTTAAGTGTATGAATAATTATAAAGTCGTGGCGATGCGTCTAAGTGATAAAAAAGTACTATATGATAAGGGCAATAAAGACAAAAATGATTATGGACTGGGTAATGCTCTATTTTTAAATTATGTTTTAGATTTGCTTAAATATAAAAAGATTAAACTACAAGCAAGTGTGAAAATTAGTGAATTTATTTCTAAAACTTCTAGAAAAGATAAAGTGTTTTTAGAAGAAGGGAAAGAAATTACGATATATAAGTTATTACAATTAGTCATTAATCTTAATTGTAATGCAGCTGTATTGGCTATCGCAGAATATCTAGATCCTACTAGAAATAATCCTGCTATCAAAGTGAAAGTGAAGCGAGATGAGTATGATTTAGAAAAGCAGGTTGCTATAAATATTAGTGGTAGAAAGATGAAAAATAAGCCTCAATCTTATACGATAGAAGATCTTTTGAAGATTGGAGAAAAAATGTTTGGCCAATATGAAAAAGATTTTAAATTATATAATAGTTCATTAGTTGATTATCGTGGCACTGTTTATGAAAATCCAAGTTTCATAGATACTGATGATCGTGTCGTATGCAACTACTTATTTGGGTCACATGATAATAGCGGGATTGTCTTAACTAACATTAATAATGATCGTGTGTTACTAGCTGTAATGGGTGCAGATAACGCGTTTCATAGAGATTTCTTACTGAAAGAAGCAATGGACGAAATTCAATTCGATATTAAAGCGCCTAAATTAGAAGTTGAAACATTCACAGGAGAAAAAGAAATTAATTTTTTAGGTGATACATACTTTGGAGAATTTTATACAGAACGTCGAAAAAAACGCAATCAAGAAGATGCATTAATGCGTTATGGTTACGATCATTCATTGAAGCATTTAAAGACATTCTTTGATCCAAATGGATATAACATTATCAATTTTGAAGCAGTATTTACTGAAGAAGGTGAAGTATCAAATTTAGAAGGTGCGAAACCATTTTTATTATGGGCAAATGAAGAAAAAACATTAAATGCATTAAAGTCATTAAATTTAAATGCTGTTTCTTTAGGAAACAATCATGCGATGGATTTCGGACTTAATCGTTTAAAACAGACTATTGAAGGCTTTAAAAATAACGATTTAAAAGTATTTGGTGCTGGTCTGAACTCTAAAGACGCTTTAGCACCGATACATTTAAATATAAATAATAGAAATGTATATATTTATAATGGCTATTGGTATCGCAAAATTGCATATCGTAAATTTGATTTTTACGCTATTGGTCATGATGCAGGTGTGGCACCATTATATTTAATAAATGAAGAAATTCGAAGAAAGAAACAAGAAGATCCTAATTGTTTTATCATCGTACAACCACATTGGGGCGTTGATTTTAAACAAATTTTACCGTATCAAGTTGAGAATGCAGAACAATTGATTCATAGTGGTTGCGATTTAATACTTGGGCACGGTCCTCATACGATTCAAAAATTAAGAAGATATAACAACACGGTGATTGTTTATAGTATGGGAAATGGGATTTTTAATAGTAACGGTGAATTTGATAAACATGATGCATTGCCATATGGTTTCTTAACTAAATTGAAGTTTCTTGAAAATGATGAAATTAAACTTAGATTAGTACCATTCTACGCAAATAATTTGGATACTTTTTGGTGTCCGGATTATGTGAATGATGAACAATTTAAAGAAATAGTAGAATTTATTGCTGAAGGTAAAGAATATATTGAAACAGACTGGGAAAATCGAGCATTTGAAATAAAAATTAAATAAGAGAGGAATTTGATTATGAAAGTAGGATTATTACGAGAAAAGCATAAAAAAGGTGTGCTTGGAAGAACACTAACATATATAAGTAATTTTTATAATATAGACTTTTTTGTATTTACTTATGATGATGTTGATCTTGAAAATGAGACAATTGATGGTTTATTTTTTGAAGATGGACAATGGGTAAAAAAGCGTACAGAATTTCCTGATATAGTGGATAATGTACCGATGGATAAACGAAAATATCCTGAAATATTTAAAGCTTTAAAGAAGAAAGCTATATTTACAACACCAGGTTTAGGGTCTAAATCATTTATTTTTAATAAGATGCAAGAAAGTAAAAGATTTGAAGATTTAATTATTCCAACTGATGAAGTGGCTTCTTATGATGATTTAAAAAATCATCTACAAAAGTATAAAAAAATTGTATTAAAGCCGACTCTTGGCAGTAAAGGTAGAAATATATTTGTTCTGAATCAAAGCGATGAAAAAATCGATGTTCTAAACGATGATAAAAGTTGGACAATTGAAATTGATGAGCTACAAACTTTTTATAATGAGAATATAAGCGAAGAGAAGTATGTTGCGCAACCTTTCATAAAATCACAAACAATTGAAAATAACCCATTTGATATCCGACTTCATGTGAGAAAAAATCAAAAAGGTCAATGGGAAAAAGTTGAGATCTATCCACGCATAGGTGTAGGTAAAAATATCACATCAAATGTAAGTCAAGGCGGTGGTGTAGCAATGTTAACACCATTTTTAGAACATAATTTCGAGAAGAATTGGAAAGATATAAGGATTGAACTCAATAATTTATGTAAAACGATTCCGCTCAATTTTGAGAAGCTTTATAATTTCGATATTGATGCATTAGGTATAGATATTGGTATAGAACCTGACGGAAAAATATGGCTGTTTGAGGTTAATACGTTCCCAGGACAGCATTTCTTCTATGCTAGAGATTCTGAAGTGAGAGTAGCATATTATAGATATTTATTAGGTTTAAAAAATAAAAAATAATACAACTTCAATTCATTTCCCAGGCAATATTTTTCCATTAATTAAGAGATAAAGATTTAAAATAAATAATTTAGAAAAATTCATATTTCACCCGAGTTACTTTGCAACAATTATGTAAAATTACTTGTTAAGATATAAGTAGTAAATATTATAGGAGTGATTCGGATGATTAAGTATAGTGAATTTGAAGGCAAAACGGTTCTGATTACGGGTGCGTCTTCGGGTATTGGTAAGGCTACTGCTTTAAAATTTGCTGAAAATGGTGCCAATATTGTGATTGGTGATGTCGATGAACGTTCTGAACAAACGGTTCAAGAAATCAAAGACAAAAATAGTAATGCCATTTTCGTGAAAACAGATGTTTCACAACCTGACCAAGTGAAAAATTTAGTCGATAAAGCAGTTGAAACATTTGGCAGTTTAGATCATGCATTTAATAACGCGGGTATTCTAAATAAACCAAATAAATTTGCTGATATCGATGTAGAAACTTTTGATAAAGTATTAGATGTAGACGTTAAAGGTGTCTTCTTATCTATGAAATATGAAATTCCACAAATGCTTGAAAACGGTGGAACAATTGTAAACACAGCTTCTGTAGCTGGATTGATTGCAGACCCAGAAATGGGACCATATGTTGCAGCTAAACATGCTGTAGTCGGTATGACAAAATCAGCAGGATTCGATTACGGTGAAAGTGGCGTTAGAATTAATGCAATTGCACCAGGTCTAACAGAAACAGAAATGACGAAATCTTGGAAAGACGATCCAGAGAAATGGCAACAAATGATATCAGGTGTGCCAATGGCTAAAGCAGCACAACCAGAAGATATCGCAGAAATGGTATTATTCCTATCTTCAGACGCAGCTAAATTCATGACAGCACAAGTTTATCTCGCAGACGGCGGACAAACAGCACACTAAATGAAATTGAATATATAGATTAAATGACAGAAGTCTCGTTAAGAGGCTTCTGTTTTTTTGTGGATATTAAGTATTATCCTACTGTAAATTCTTTACATAATGTCATTGATAATGATTATCAACTAGGTTATCATATTATTGTAAGTTTCTATAAAAAATTAATAATAACATTAAAAAGATAAATATATTCATTGTAGTAATGAAATGTTATATAAAAAGAGGTGAATTATTTATTTTTTAAATCGTAATGATTATGCTTTTTATTGGTTTAATAGTAATCGATATTAAGATATGGCTGTGCTAGTACGAACAGCCGGAATAAACGGTATACCTATTAACAGGAAAGGAGGATGTGTAATTTATTAACTAAGTTACATACTGAGACTATGAAGAATAAAAATCTAACTAAACTTACAAAGATCATGGGGAATTATGTTTATCTGTTTTATGCTTCTATCGCAATATCTATCATTTCAAGTGTAGTGAGTCTTGGCGCTTATTTGAATGTTTATTATGTAGTGAAGGAAATGTTGACTGCTAAAAATGGATTAACTGAGCCAGTTGTTGACAATATGACGCAGTATGGTTGGAATGCAGTATTATATGTGTCGATAGCTTTTGGTTTATATGGTCTTGCACTTTTATTGTCACATATAGTTGCTTTTAACACAGTAGCGAAATATAGAATTCAACTCATTTATCACATGAAATCATTACCGTTAGGATATTTTCAAAAGCATCAAACTGGTAAATTGAGAAAACTTGTAGAAAAAAATACAGAAGAAGTTGAACATTACATAGCCCATCAAGTGCCTGATATGGCACAAGCACTTACGACACCTATAGCGTTTTTAGTACTTATTTTTATTTTTGATTGGAGATTATCACTTGTTTGTCTCATACCGGTCATCATTGGATTTATGTTGCTACGCTTTATGATGGGTGGAGAAAGTGAAAAATTCCTGGAACAATATCAAGCAGCATCTACTAATATGGGTAATGATGTTGTGGAATATGTTCGAGGTATTTCTGTTGTAAAAGTATTTGGACAAACAGTATTTTCATTTAAAGTCTTTAACAAGGCTATAGAGAATTATCGAGATTTTACTATAAAATACGCACTTTCAATGAGAAATGCGATGAGTGGTTATATCGTTTGTGTTTATGGAATATTTGCATTCTTAATTCCAGCTGCAATTATCTTCTTTAATTATAAATATAATCAAGTTGATATGTTATTAAGTTATATATTCTTTGCGATTTTCACACCTTTAGTTGCATTTATGTTAATGCGAATTATGGAAAGTTCGTATAAAGCAATGATTATTTTTAATGCAATGGATAATTTAGAATCAACTATTTATAGCGCACAACCTCTACCTACACGTAATAGCTTAAGAATAGACGAAAACTACGACGTAAAATTTGAAAATGTAACATTTACTTATGAAGGTATGACTAATCAAGCCATTCATGAATTAACATTTAAAAGCCTTTCAAACTCTGTCACAGCTATAGTTGGACCCTCTGGAAGTGGGAAATCGACGATATTTAATTTGATTACACGATTTTATGATATTGACGAAGGCAACGTAACCATTGGAGGTATTGATGTACGTGATTTAGAATATGATGATTTAATGTCAAATATTAGTTATGTATTTCAAGAAACAAAATTATTTAAGATGAGTTTGCTTGAAAACATTAGATTTTATCGACCTGATGCAAGTATTGAAGAGGTAGAACGTGCAGTAGACCAAGCACAGTGTCGTGAAATTATAAACAAAATGCCTCAAGGTTTAGAGACAGTATTTGGAACGAAAGGTGTATACCTTTCAGGAGGAGAAATTCAACGTATTGCAATTGCTCGTGCAATATTAAAAGATGCTCCAATTGTACTATTAGATGAAGCTACCGCTTTTAGTGATGCAGAAAATGAATACAAAATACAAAAAGCATTAAATTCAGTAATGAAAGGTAAGACGGTATTAATGATTGCGCATCGACTATCCACAATAACTCATGCGGATCAAATATTAGTAATGGATGCTGGATCTCTTGTCGAAAGAGGAAAACATGATGAGCTGATTGCACTAGATGGCGTCTATGCCAAGATGTATCGAAATTATCAAGAAAGTGTGAGCTGGAAGATAGGAGTGACAGGATGAATATTCAGCAATTATTTTCATTAACTCAACAAGGTAAGAAAGACTTATATAAAACGACGTTCTTAACAACATTACATCAAATCTCAGTTGTGTTGCCCGTTATTTTATTAGTCATGTTGGCTGAGGATATGATTAAACACATTCAAGAGTCACAAGAAGAACCCATTCTACTTTGGGGCTATTTAATTGCTTGTATTATCCTATTAGCCATAATTTTTGTTATTTATTTAGTAACGTACCAACAAATGTATATTAATTCTGGGACAGAATCAGCGAAAATGCGATTGAGAATGGCCGAGAAGTTTCGTAAATTGCCACTATCGTATTTAGGAGAAAAAGATTTAAGTGATTTTACAAGTACATTGATGGATGATGTTTCTGTTATAGAGAAACAGTTAACAAGTGATTTTGCAAACTTAGTGTCTGGTATTCTATCTAGTGGTTTTATTACAGTGATATTGGCATTTTATAATTGGCAGATGGCTTTAGCACTCTTCCTATGTATGCCTGTTTCTTTACTTTTTATTATACTTTCGAAATTTGTTACAACACCAACTAATAAGAAAAATAGACAACTCAAACTAAATATTTCTGAAAGTTTGCAAGAGTTCTTTGAGAATATCAAAGTGATTAAATCTTCCAGTCAAAAAGAACAATATATTCAAAAATTAACACATACAATTAAATCTGTAATTCCATGGGCAGTCCTATATGAAGTTCTAGTAGGGATCTTTATCTCTATCTCTTATAACATTTTAAGAGTTGGTTTAGGTATCGTTGTTCTACTTGGAACTTATCTATTAGTACAACAACAGTTGACGGTACTTGGGTTTATACTATTTATCTTTGTAGCAGTACGTATTTATGACCCCTTAACGAATTCGTTATACAAAATTGGTGAATTTATTTATTCACTTGTTAGTGCAAGGCGCATTAAAAATATCTTTGAGATTGAAGAACAAGGTGGTTCTTCAAATGTTGAATTAACAAAATTTGATATCGAGTTCCGAAATGTTGCTTTTGGTTATAACGATAAAGAAGTTATCCATGGCGTTTCTTTTACTGCAAAGCAAGGTGAAATCACGGCTTTAGTCGGTCCATCTGGTTGTGGTAAGAGTACATTGGCTAAATTGTCAGCACGCTTTTGGGATACCCATAGTGGAGAAATTTTAATTGATGGTCATAATATTAATGAAATTCATCCAGAAAAATTATTATCTTACTATTCCATTGTATTCCAAGATGTCATCCTTTTTAACGATACAGTATTTAATAACATAAAGGTTGGTAATAGTAATGCAACGGATGAGGAAGTTTATCAAGCTGCCGCAATGGCAAATTGTACGGACTTTATTACACGTTTACCAGATGGATTTGAAACCGTAATTGGAGAGAATGGACAAACTCTATCTGGAGGTGAGCGTCAACGTTTATCGATTGCGAGAGCATTCTTAAAACAAGCACCAATCGTGTTGTTGGATGAAGCGACTGCATCACTCGATCCTGAAAATGAAATATTGATTCAAAATGCTATAAGTGAATTAATTAAAGATAAAACCGTCATGGTAATTGCACATCGTCTTAAAACGATTGAACACTGTGATCAAATTGTAGTACTTAAAGAAGGAAGAATAGAAGAAAAAGGTAAACATGAACAATTGATGGCAAATGAGCATTTATACCATCATCTTGTATCCCTTCAACGTAAAAGTGGTGATTGGCAAGTAAATGAAGTATAAACATAAAATTAATTAATTTTTATAACAATAAAACTGAGTCAAATAAGGACTAGTTGAAAAGAAAAGAGTGAGTAAAATGAAGAAAAAAATGAATACGAAAGATTATATTTTTGCCGGTGCTTTTGCTGCAATATATATCGTCATCTTAGTGGCAACTGGCATGCTTTTTGGTCTTAATCCGGTTACGTTCTTATTAACACCTTTAATAGCTGGAATTATTTTAGGACCAGTATTTATACTTTATATTTCTAAAGTTCCTAAGAGAGGTGCTGTCTTTATTTTAGCTATATTATCAGGATTGACATTGTCATCTACTACTATTGCACCTTTATTTATTGCTATTATCACAGGTATATTAGCTGAAATTGTATTAAAAGACAGAAGTAAATATACTAAGCTCAAAAATATAGTTGCTTATAGTATCTTTAATATTATTGTAGTTGGTCCTTTTACAATGCTATTATTTGCTCGGGATCAATTTATGAAGTCTTCGGAATATTATTATGGAAAAGATTATGTTGAACAATTTTCTGCACTTACACCAAATTGGATTATCCTCGTAATAGTTGCTCTTGCTATTATTGGGGGTATCATTGGAGCAATTATAGGTAATAAATTAAATAAAAAACATTTTGAGAAGGCCGGCATTGTATGAATATGATGAACACTGTAAATGTGCCATTGTATTTTAAAAAAGATGCTTTCGTAGATATTTCACCTATTACAAAAATTATCGTTTTTATTATTTCATCTATAATAATGATGCGAAGTGGATCGATACTGGGAGAATGTATTGTAGGAGGACTAACATCATTATTTTTATTGAATACTAAAGAAATGATGAAGTGTTATCTGTTTGTCGTGATATTCTTTGGGACGATTGCTTTAGAAGGAATTGCTGAATTAGTTCATTTAAGTCAAAACTTTTCTTTTATTTTTATAATATTTAATGTTGTTAGAGTATTTTTACCAGCGATTGCAATGTTTTATATTTTAGCAGAAAAAACAACTACTAGTGAATATTTGGCAATGTTTAAAACCTTACATATTCCAGATGCTTTTGCAGTCGCTTTTGTAGTAATGTTACGTTTTATTCCAACATTATTAGAGCATTTAAAAAATATACGACAAGCATTAGTTTTTAGAAATATTAATATCGGTCCAATTTACTTTTTGAAACATCCAATCTTATCCATAGAACGATTGGTAGTTCCAATGTTGATTTCATCCGGTAAAGTGATGGAAGAACTCTCAGCAGCTGCAATGACACGTGGATTAGATGTCGGAAGAAAGCGTACGACCATCATCAAATTTCGACTAAATATTGTAGATTATCTTGTGATATTTATAGCTATTGCACTCGTCATAATTTTTAAAGGGGGATGAACGTATGAATGCGATAGATCTTCAAAAGATTAGCGTGACAACATCTGATTCTACTAAAATTATTGATGAGTTTTCACTACAAGTAGCACAAGGTGAGTGTGTCGTTTTATGCGGAGAAAGTGGTTGTGGCAAAACAACGATTACCCGGGTAATAAATGGGTTAATACCTGAATTTTACGATACCTTAAGGTTGGAAGGTGAAGTAAAGGACTTTGGTGCATCAATTAACGGCCAGACTATTAGTGATATAGCTAAAAATGTTGGTTCTGTATTTCAAAATCCAAAATCTCAATTTTTCAATTTAGATACTTCTAATGAATTGATTTTCGGATGTGAAAATTTAAATTTAACACGAAAAGAAATTCTAGAGAGAACAGAAGAGACAATAGCTGATTTAAACTTAATAAATCTAATTAATCGAAGCATATTTGAACTTTCTGGTGGAGAAAAACAACGTGTTGCTTGTGGCTCTATTATTTCTATGAAGCCAAAAATACTACTTCTTGATGAACCTACTGCTAATTTAGATTATGAATCAATTGAATTATTAAAGATATTACTGACTAGTTTGAAGAAACTTGGCTATACGATTCTACTATCAGAGCATCGCCTATATTGGTTAAAAGACTTAGCAGACAGATTTATATATTTGAAATCCGGACAACATCAAGCAACTTATACATTTGATGAACTATATGTTAAAAGTGAACAAGAGTTATCTACAATGGGTCTCAGAAGTATGAATATTGATTCTTTATCTAAAAAATTGAACCAATTAACAAATGAAAAATCATGGGAATTATGTCAAATTCAAAGAAATGTTGACGAAGATTCCTCACTATCTATTGAACTTGAAGAAGTAGAAGTCTCTTATCACGATAAGACTGTGTTTCGTATTCCTCACCTTCAATTTTCTGGTGGCAGTATTATCGGTGTTATTGGAGAGAATGGTGCAGGAAAAACAACTTTTATAAATACATTATTAGGATTTACCAAGTATAAAGGTGCTATCAAAGAAAATGACCAGATGTTAAAGAAGAAAATGTTGAATAAACAAGGATTTATGGTCATGCAGGACGTAAATCAACAATTGTTCTCAAATACGCTTTTAAATGAAGTTCGGTTAGGTACAGATGCAACAGAAGAACAAGTACAACAAATCTTAAAGCAATTAGGTTTGTCTCATTTAGAGGCGCGGCATCCTGCTTCTCTCTCGGGAGGAGAAAAACAACGAACAGCAGTAGCATCTGCATTGCTATCTGATAAAAAAATCATCGTATTTGACGAACCAACTTCAGGGCTCGATAGAAACTCATTAGATCAATTTTGTAATGAGATAAAGTCACTATCTTCGCCAGATAATATTATTTTTATAGTGACTCATGATATGGAAATGATATTTCAATTAGTAGATTTTGTACTACCTTGTACTAAATATAATCAATAATATTGCTTATAGAAGTACAACTTAAGTAAAAGCTTAATAAATAAGAAAACCAGTAGCATCCTATATGTGGAATGCTACTGGTTTTTGTTTGAGAATGCACGATATCTTGTAGTCTTCGTGCGCCAGTGCACTATTTCAGGGCATAACGCACGATATCTCGAAGTCTTCGTGCGCCTTCACCTCACCGCCTTAGCTCTCTTAACTCACCAAACTCTACCATCCTACACATTCACGACTTCTGTATCTACAACTTTTGTAAATGTTGTTTGATTGATGAGCTCGGTGAGGATGCTATGTTGTGTTGGGTGTAGGTTGGGGTGATTGCGGTCATCGATGATTGCCCATCCGCCTGATTCATACACTTCTAATGCATTGTCTATTATGTTCTGTCGATTGCCTATAAATTTTACGTACTCGACTTCTTCATTACTTGATATATCTTCAACTAAATCTCTAACAACATGACCTACGATTGTGATGCCGGGTCCTGGTTTATGTGAGAGTGACTGCACTTTTTCGACGATATTAGATACATTGCCTGCGATGACTGTTTGTTCTGGTCGTGTTGCACTGAAGATAACGGCTACTGGTATATCGTCTATTATTTCTGCTTTAATTTCTTTAACTAAAGTTGGTAATCTCTTAACACCCATATAAATGGCGAGGGTGCCACCATTTTTGAGTGTTGTGATATCAATGGATTGTTCTTCATTATCTTTGAAGTGGCCAGTTGTAAATGTAATATTAGTTGAAACATTGCGTTCTGTTAACCCTCGATTAAGTTCACTCATCGCAGCTGAAGCGGCTGTTATACCAGGTACGACTTCAAATGTAATATTGTGTGATTTTAATGTAGAAACTTCTTCTGCAAGGCGTCCAAATATTGCTGGATCGCCGCCTTTTAGACGGACGACCGTCTTATTTGTGCGTGATTTTTCGACAAGTAATTGGTTAATATCTTCTTGATTCATAGATTTATGATAAGGTCGTTTACCAACATGAATCCATTCCGTTTCTGGAGATGAAAATTGTAATACAAACGGATTTACGAGTTGATCGTATAAAATAACATCTGCCCGCTTAATACATCGCTCTGCTTTTTTAGATAGTAATAAAGGATTTCCTGGACCTGCACCGACTAAGTAAACTTGAGGTTCTGCGATTATAGACATACGTATATGTCTCCATCGACCACTTCTACAGGATAAGTTGCGACACATCCTTCATCTGGTTCTTGAACTTGACCAGTCGATAAGTCGATTTTTTGGTCATGAAGTGGACAGTATACATAATCTCCACTCACTGTACCTTCTGATAATGGACCTTGTTTATGAGGACAAACATTATTAATCGCACGAATGTTACCTTCTTCAGTTAAAAATAAACCAATTTGCGTATCTCCAACGATAACTTTCTTACCGATTAATGGTTCAAGGTCTGAAATATGCGCGACTCTTACTTTTTCATTTGTTAATGTCATAGTTACACCTTCTCCACTTCAAAAATGTGACGTTTATCTTTATTGAGCACGACTTCATGCCATGGCTCTGTATCGTAGGCACGTTTCGCATCCATTATGCGTGCGTATAGTTCATCTTGTTTTTCAGGATCAAGTACAACTGATTTCACTTGATCAAAGCCAAGTCTCTTGAGCCATGGTGCTGTACGTTCTGCATAAATACCTGTTTCACGATAGTATTGCATGTATGCACCACATAGTTTGACAACTTCATCTTCAGTTTCAACAGTTGTTAGTAATTCACCTGCGACGACATCTGTACCACCATTACCTCCAATATAAATTTGGAAGCCATTTTCTACACCGATGACTCCGAAGTCTTTAACACCTGATTCTACACAGCTACGTGGACAACCTGAAACACCCATTTTGAATTTATGTGGTGTGTCGATATATTCAAATGTTTTCTCTAAACGGATACCTAATTTTGTTGTGAATTGTGTACCGAATCGGCAGAATTCTTTACCGACACAACTTTTAACTGAACGTGTCTTCTTACCATAAGCAGATGCTGAACGCATATCTAAGTCTTTCCAAATTTGCGGTAATTCTTCTTTTTTAACACCGTATAAACCGATACGTTGTGCACCCGTGATTTTGACTAATGGGATGTTGTATTTCTTCGCTACTTCACCAAGTCGAATAAGTTGATCGGCATCAGTTACACCGCCACGCATTTGTGGGATAACAGAGAATGTGCCGTCTTTTTGGATGTTGGCATGGTAACGTTCGTTCGCAAAGCGTGAAGCTTTCTCATCTTCGTGGTCATGAGGATATACCATGTTTAAATAGTAGTTAATCGCAGGGCGGCATTTAGGACAACCACCTTTATCTTTAAAGTCCAATACGTGTCGAACTTCTTTAGATGTTTTTAAACCTTTCGCTCGAATTTGCGTAACGATTTGGTCTCTTGTAAGACTTGTACATGCACAAATACCTGTTGGCGCTGCAGCAACAAAGTCATCACCAAGTGTATATTCTAAGAGCTCTGCAATTTGACCTTTACACTTACCACATGAGTTACCAGCTTTCGTCACACGTGTGACATCAGCTACGGAAGTTAAACCTTGGTCTTTAATCGCTTCTACGATGACTCCTTTGGAAATACCGTTACACCCACAGATTGTTTCATCGTTATCCATTTCAGCAACGCTAATTGCATCAACTTCTCCTGCTTTATGAAGAATTGAAACGAGCGTATATTCATCGATTGTATCCCCTTTTTTCATCATATTATAAAAGCGATTGCCTTCTTCTGTATCACCATAAAGTACTGCACCAACAATCGTCTTATCTTTGACGAAAATTTTCTTATAAATGTTATCGACACCGTTAAAAGTTTCAATACCACGGACACCTTCACTTTCAGTAATCCAACCTGCACTAAATAAATCACAGCCTGATACTTTTAAAGAAGTAAAGGTCGTTGAACCTTTATAGCCTTCAGTTGGAATGCCTGTAATATGATCTGCCAGGACTTTACCTTGGTCATATAGTGGGGCAACAAGACCGTATACTTTTGAACGGTGTTCTGCACATTCTCCAACTGCGTAAATATCTGGGTCACTCGTACGCATGAAATCGTCTACTACGATACCGCGTCCAATTTCTAATCCAGCGGCACGTGCTTCTTTCGTTACTGGACGAATACCAACTGCCATCACGACCATGTCTGTTGCGATGACACGTCCATCTGATAAACGAATACCTTCAACATGGTTTTCACCAATGATTTCTTGTGTATTGGCTTGTAATTCAAATTTAATACCTTGCTTTTCAAGGTCTGCTTTTAAAAGTTCTCCGGCTTTACGATCCAGTTGAACTTCCATCAGCCATTCTGCTAAATGTACGACTGTAACGTCCATACCTTGATCTACAAGACCTCGTGCGCATTCTAGACCGAGTAAACCGCCACCTATAACGATGGCACGTTTTTTAGTCTTAGCTGTTTCTAACATCTTTTCAGTGTCATCGATGGTTCTGAAACCGACAACACCTTCTAGACGAGAACCATCAATTGGTAGTATGAATGAATCAGAACCCGTCGCAATAATCATTTGGTCATATGATACTTTCACGCCATGTTCTGTTTCGACTTGTTTCAGTTCACGATCAATTTTTACAACTTTATCTCCTGTTATTAATCGAATGTTATGTTCTTCATACCATTTATAAGGGTTCATAATTGTTTCTTCTTTTGTCATTTTATTTTGAAGAATGTTTGATAACATGATGCGGTTATAGTTTGGATAAGGTTCTTTACCGATGATTGTGATTTCAAAGCGGTCTGGATCACGTTCTAGAATTTCTTCAATTGTACGGACACCAGCCATACCATTACCGATCATTAAAAGTTTTGTTTTACTCATGCATATCCTCCTTCGTTGAATCTAACCATGCTTTAATTTTCGCTGCATAGTGTTGTGTTCGTTGAATATCTTGGCCATGTGAGCTAATGCTGATTGTTAGGCCATTATGTTCAATATCTAAGCTGTTATAAAAGTCGGATTGTTTGCGATCCCCGGTATGATTGACCCATTGAGATGGTAGGGCGTCTTGAGCAACTCGGTCATTCGTTTCGGGATGGTTTGTTGCGATAATAATTAAATCTGCATGGGCAATATGTTCTCGTTGATAGTCCGCTTGTATGAAGCGAATATGGTTCGTTGGTTGAATCGTATCAAAGTGCTCATGAAATTCGCGTGCGATAACATCGATTGAGCAAGGCTCTGATTTCAATTTAGAGAACTTTCTCCATGCAATTTTGCCGCCACCAATGATTACGACATGTTTACCTTTAAGATTAAGTTGAACTGGATACATCCGGTACCGCCTCACATTCAGCAATTCTTAAATGTACGATGTCTTTTAATAAAGGATGAAAATTAATAGCCGTCGTATATGTGATAGGGTTCGGTAAACCGAGTGATTCTATTTGACGCTTCGACTTGTTTACAAGGAAACCATCATAGAAGAAAAATGGAATAATTAATAATGTACGATGCTTTTTAGCGATTTTCGGTAACGTTTCTTTAAAGCGAAGTTCACCATAGACCATACTCGGATAACATGGATTTTGAGGCGTTGATAGCTCGTGACAAATGCGTGTAAGTGCAACATCCGGTTCATCAAAGCGTGCATTACCGTGAGCAAGTATGACAATGCCAGTTTCATCATCAATGTCGTCTTTGTAAGCTTCAAGTTGAGAAGCAACCCAGTTTGTCATAATCGGGTGTGTGCCTAGAGGTTTACTTAATATAAACTGCACGTTCGGATTATTTTCTTGAAATGATTCATATAACGCTTCGATATCTTCGTAATAATGAGAAGCGGTAAACAATAATAACGGCACAAGATGAATACGTGAATAACCAGCATCGACCGTTTGTTGAATCACTTCATCTAATAAGATTTCTTCACTTTCTAAAAAGGCTACCTCATAATCAATTTCATCACTATTAAAAGTTTGATGAATAAAATTTAATAACGTTTCATTTAACTTTCCCTTTCTCATACCATGAACAACTAAAATCGTCTTTCGCATGACAATCCCTCCTACATCTTTATTCTAAAACAATATAACGAAAGTTTGTGAATTTTTTCTCAAAAAGAAGAAAAATAGGGAATTCCCTATATAATAACGTGAAAAATAATTTGTGCATATGTTTTTTTGTAATAACTGACAAAAATATTTTTTAAATTTTCTGATTTGTATAATTATAAATTTTCCTAAACGTGATAGCATGAAATTGTTTATCAAAATAAGCAAAGGGGTCGTGCACATTGGTAAAGGAAAATGATAAGGCAAAGAACGAAGATAGGTCAAAGAAAAAGTTTAGTATGCCACATATATATGTGATTTTATTTGTTTTCGGTGTGATTGCAACTATTTCTACATATTTAATTCCATCAGGCGAGTTTGATAGGGTTAAAGGGCCTGAGGGTAGAGAAATGGTAGATGCAGATTCATTCCATTACATAGATTCCACACCAGTTGGTTTAGTTGATTTTATTTCGATTATACCACGAGGTTTAATTGAAGCAGGAGAAATTGTCTTCTTTACACTTATCATCGGTGGGATGTTTATGGTGTTAAGACGTACAGGTATTATTGAAATCGGAGTGGATAAACTTGCACGTCAGTTTATAAATAAAAGTATTTTGATCATTCCAGTGTTAACCACAGTATTTGCAATTATTGCTACATTAATCGGTACAGCAGAGTTGTCACTCGTTTATATTCCGGTTATTATACCGCTTATTATTGCGTTAGGTTATGACTCTATAACCGCTACATCTATTGCATTATGTGGTACAGTAGTCGGCTTCACGGTCGGTGTGTTAAACCCGATCAATACAGGATTGGCTCAAAAATTATCAGGCATTCCAACATTCTCAGGACTTGGATTACGTTTAGTTATTTTTGTGATTGTACTATTTGTAACGATTTTATTTATTATGAAATACGCTAAAAAAGTTAAAAGAGATCCTTCAATTAGTTTGGTTTATCATGATGATACTGAGAAGCGACATATGTACAAAGATATTACGAATCAAGAACCACTCGTTGCGACTAAACGACAAAAAATTGGTATTGGCGTCGTGCTCTTATTCTTTATCATTCTTGTATACGGGGTCATTACACAAGGCTGGTTTATGGTAGAAATGTCAGGTCTTTTCATAGTTATGGGTATTGTAGTAGGACTCGTAACTGGTTTGAATACACGTGAAATTTGTGAGTCTTTTAATGATGGTTTCAAAGATGTATTAATGGGTGCCATTATTGTAGGGCTCGCACGTTCAATCGCTGTTGTACTTGAAGACGGAAAAATTATGGACAGTATCGTTCATGGATTAGGTTCTGTTATCGATGGAGCAACACCAACAGTAGCAGTAGTCGGTATGTATATCGTGCAAGTGCTGATTAATTTCATTATTTCTTCAGGAAGCGGACAAGCCTTAGTGACAATGCCAATTATGGCACCATTAGCGGATATGCTAGGTATTACAAGACAGACCGCAGTCTTAGCATTCCAATTAGGAGACGGCTTTACACATGTCTTCTATCCAACTAGTGGATACTTTATGGCAGCATTAGCAATCGGAGGCGTATCATATACAAAATGGATCCGATTCTTCTTCCCACTCTTTATCGTATGGGGTGTCATTTCAATCATTTCATTAATCTTTGCACAGTTGATCGGTTGGTCGTAGGGAGAAAGACTTAGTAGTTAAATTATAAAAGGTAGACATTCAATTTTGAAATTGAATGTCTATTTATGTATGAATAAATGTTCTATCTTATTGGAAAAGTGAATATATAGGGACTGGATATTGCAAGTGAGGCGTGACAAGCAATATAGGGAGCTCGAATATTGCAAGTGAGGCGTGACAAGCAATGTTGGAGCCCTGAATATTGCAAGACAGGTCAAACAAGCAACATAGAGTCGTTGTATGTTGCAAGACTGACTAAACAAGCAACATAGAGCCGCCGTATGTTGCAAGACAGGTCAAACAAGCAACATAGAGCCCGTCTATTTATCAAGACAGCCCAAACAAGATAAATAGCCGCTCTGAATTTATCAAGACAGCCCAAACAAGATAAATAGCCGCTCTGAATTTATCAAGACAGCCCAAACAAGATAAATAGCCGCCTCGTATTTATCAAGAAAGGCCAAACAAGATAAATACAGCGTCTCTATTTATCAAGACTGACTAAACAAGATAAATACAGCCGCCCATTCTATTACTAACCCCATCCCTCAATAAACGACAAAAGCAGTAGTGCCCGTCATGGCCACTACTGCTTTTCCTTAATCAAATGTAATCATTTCTGACACATATAATGCGATGCGGATGTTTAATGATTGTGATGGGTCTTCGATATTTGTACCAATAAGATTACTACATTTGTTTATACGATATTTAACGGTATTTCTATGGATATATATTTTCTCTGCTGTCTTAGTAATATCGCATTGGTTATCCATATAGACTTTTAATGTTTGTTTTAATTCTAAGTCTTTTTTAGTCTTTGGATAGCTAAGTGGACCGAGTGTATGTTTCACAAATGGTAAAAGTTTCTCTTGTGGTATGAGTTGCAATAATTCTTGTATATCTTTCGAATGGTACTGGGAAATGAACGCTTTCTCATTGTTGAATAAACCGTTCTCGAATGCTTCGTTTGCTTCGAAAAATGATGAAGGTAATTGCGCGAATTCAGTTACTTCATTGCCGACACCGAAAGAAATTTGGTCTTCGAAATAATCATTGTAGTTGATTTGTAATTGTTTAATCATATCAAGATGATTTTCTTGTTTGTTCTGTATTAAAATGGCGAATCGATCATTACTCGGTAATCGATAAACGCTGATGTATGAGTCGATTTCGGATAATTTATCTGTTAACCATTGGAACGTTAATTGGTGCAGTTCGTTTAAGTAATAACTGTTTTCTAAGTTATTTTTAGCATCTATGCCACAAATGATAATTTGATAATAGTCTGACGGATAGATGTAATATTGTCTTAATAGATCTGCATGTTTCTTGATAGATAATGCTTGTTCACTCTTGTTGTAGACGAGTGACTCGAAGAAGCGGTTAATGTCGTTTTTTTCGACTTCTTGAATTTTAGTGTTTTTGTACAAGGCGAAACTAAGCACGCTCACAACTTGTTCGATTGTTAAAAGGCTAAATGGATAAGAAAGCTTATTCACTTGAGATACCATTAAGTAATATGGGAAGTATGTGTAACCCAATACTTTAAAGATCACATGGTCTTTATTTTCGAAGACTAAGTTATTTTTATCTTGCGAGAGTTCCTCTTGTTGATGTGCATTGAAATAAGCGACATGTTCAGATAATAATGACTGACTTTGTCTATAATGATGGCTGATCGCTTCCGGTTTCTTAAACGGATTAAATAATATGATAGGTACACCAAGTAATTTACTCATCCGTTCGATCATATTATCAATGCTGAACCCTTTAATAAGCAGTTGGTTCAGTTCTTGTTGAACTTGTAATGCATAATTTAATTTGCCCGTTTCAGAGTCAGATATAAAGGATGAAATTTCATGAGTAATCTCACCTAAGTTCCAACTTTCAGGAATTTCTATTAACGGAAATTGCAATTCATCTGCAAAATCAATCACATCTTGGTCGATTTTATGTAAAAATCTTGAGACTTTAATACCAAGACCAGCTGTTTGAATGTCACTCAAGTCTTTAATTAATTTCTTTAAATTCTCCTGATTATCTTGAAAAAGTACGCCCGTTGTTAAGATGAAGGCATTGCTAGATGTGAAATGTTTAATGTCATTGTTCTCAGTAATGTCTAAACTTGTTACTTCAGAAGATAAATCTCCTTTTCTATTAATTAGCTCTAAACCTTTAAATTGAGGTATAGATAATATTTCGTTTAGAGTTGTCATCATAAGACCTCCCGTTTTTGTTTATCTTTCAATGAAGATTATATAAAAGTGAAAACGATTTTTTATAAATGAAACCGCTGTTTTTTGTCAAAATGGTATGTGTTTTGTTCAAAATGACCAATAATTTTTATTTCTAAAATTTATTATACACAAATTTTGTACGAAACCTATAATTTTAAATTCTATATATGTTAAGAACTACAAAGAAAAACGCTTACATAAGTCTTACACTTGTATATGAAGAGTTCATAGCTAGTTATTAGCTGATTAAGTCAAAGGAGACATATAGAATGGCAAGAGAAGCAAACGAGGTGGCATTAACTCCAGCCGAATTTGAAAAACGTGGCTATAACAAAGATATAATGCCCAAAACGTCAGCACAAAGAAATAATTCGGCATTTAACTTTTTTACATTATGGATGGGTGCCGTTCATAATATACCGAACTATACTGCAGTAGGTGGATTTTTATTAATCGGATTATCACCATTACAAGTTATATTCGCATTAATTTTAAGTTCATTTATTATTGCATTATTATTAGTAGCAAATGGTTATGCTGGTTCTAAATATGGTATACCTTTTGCGATGCAATTGCGTCATACATACGGAGATGTAGGTGCAAAGTTACCAGGTATTCTACGTGGTGTTGTAGCTGGTATTGCTTGGTTTGGACTTCAAACCTTTGCTGGTTCACAAGCACTATTAATCTTATTGAATAAGATTTTCCCTGGATTCGCTGATATCGGAAGCGGTGCGACGATACTAGGTATTTCAATTCCTGGATTAATCGCATTCTTAATTTTCTGGGCAATCAGTTTCGCAATTGGATTTGGTGGTGGAGAAATTCTTAATAAATTCACTGCCGTATTAAACCCACTGATTTACATTGTATTTGGTGGTATGGCAATCTGGGGCGTTATGGCTGCAGGAGGCGTTGGCAACATTTTAGATTATGAAATTTCAACGAAGTCTAGTGGGATTATTTACCCAGCGATTTTATCATTTATTTTAATCTTTAATTCATTATTAGGTGTATGGGCAGGACCTGGTGCAAGTGTATCTGACTTTACTCAAAATGCGAAATCTACGAAGACGCAAATTGTTGGTCAAATTTCAGGTATTGTTGTTGCACATATCTTATTCGCGATTGCGAGTGTATTCATTATTATCGGTGGTTCTATTTATTTAGGTCACCAAGAGTGGAACATCTTAACAATCATTAATGAATGGGATAGTTTCTGGGCAATTCTCATATCAACTGGTGTATTATTAATGACAACGATTTCTACAAATGCGACAAGTAATATTATTCCAGCGGCGTATCAATTAAGTGCGCTATTACCGAAATGGATTAATTATCGCCGTGGTGTAGTCATTGCTTCAGTATTGAGTGTTGTGATTATGCCATGGAAAATGATGGAGAACGAGGATAGTATCTTCGTATTCTTAAATGCTATTGGGGCAATACTTGGTCCTGTAGCCGGTGTCATGATTGTACATTTCTATATTGTGTCTAGACGTCACATTGATATAGATAAATTGTATTTTGATTTACGTGTAAAAGATCAAAAAATACCACGCATTAATATTTCAGCATATATCGGAACGATTGCTGGTGTTGTGATTTCATTACTTGGATTCTTACCAGGATTCACAGTGATTTCAGACTTTTCATGGTTTATCGGCTTTATTGTAGCCGGTGGTGTTTATATCATTTTACATTATGTATTTCATGCAGATAAAAGTAAAAAAGAAGGAGTGGCATATAATGAAGTATGATTTAATTATCAAAAATGGTTTAGTTATTTTAGAAGATGGCGCGCAAAAAGTTGAAGTTGGTGTCAAAGACGGGAAAATTGCAGCAATCGGACAAGAATTAGGAGAAGCTGAACAAATTGTTGATGCTAAAAATCAAATCGTTTCACCAGGTATGGTAGATGCTCACGTGCATATTACTGAACCAGGTGGCGGTTACCGTGACGGATGGGAAGGTTACGTGACGGGTACAAATGCAGCTGCTAAAGGTGGAGTGACATCATTCGTTGAAATGCCATTAAACCAAGTACCCGCTACTACAGATAAAGCTTCTATCCAAGCTAAATTTGATGCAGGTAAAGATGAGTTAGCCGTAGATGTTGCAAGTTACGGAGGATTAGTACCTTATAACTTAAACGGCGGTATTCAAGAATTAGATGAAGCGGGCGTTGTTGCTTATAAAGCATTCTTAGCAACTTGTGGTGACCGTACAATCGAAGGTGATTTTGAAAATGTTGATGACTATTCACTATATGAAGGCATGAAACAAATTGCTAAAACGGGAAAAATCTTATCTATCCATTCAGAAAATGCGACAATTACAGATCGTTTAGGTGAAATCGCTAAAGAAAATGGCGAAACAACATTAAGTGCATATGTGGATTCTAGACCAGTATTTACTGAAGTTGAACCAATCCGCAAAATCGTATTATTCGCTAAAGAAACAGGTTGTCGCGTGCATATCGTACACGTTGCTTGTGAAGAAGGCGTTGAAGAAGTAATCAAAGCTCAACAAGAAGGTGTAGATATTACATGTGAAACATGTACACACTACTTATACTTCTACAAAGAAGAGTTAGATTCAATCGGACCAGTTGTTAAATGTTCACCACCAATCCGTGAACAATCTCGATTAGAAGGTATGTGGGATCGCGTATTAAACGGAGACATTAACTTCGTAACATCTGACCATTCACCATGTACGCCAGACTTAAAAGATACTGACAATGCATTCGAAGCATGGGGCGGTATCGCAGGATTACAAAATAACGTAGACGTACTATTTGACGAAGGCGTTCAAAAACGTAACATGTCATTACAAAAATTTGCTGATATTATTGCAACAGCACCAGCAAAACGCTTTGGACTAGATACGAAAGGAAGCATCGCACTAGGAAAAGATGCAGACTTTGTATTTATTAAACCAGAAGCACCATACACATTACAAGCAGAAGACTTAGCATATAGAAATAAAATGAGTCCATATATTGGTCGAGAAATTGGCGCACAAGTTACAAAAACAATATTAAGAGGACAAGAAATTTATGATCAAGAAACAGGCGTAACAGAAGAACGCTTAGGACGCTTTATTTAAGAATTATAAATAAGGAAAGGCAGGGACCATCGTGGTGTCCCTGCCTTTTTTCATGTTGGATGGGGTGGATTAGTTTTTTATAGGAGAAAGGGTGGAATCTCTTGGCTTAAGTGCTGAATAAAGCCAAGAGATCGCCCAAGTCATGGCTTAAGTACTGAATAAAGCCAAGAGATGGTGCAAGTCGTGGCTTAAGTGCTGAGTAAAGCCAAGAGATTGTCTCAGTCGTGGCTTAAGTGCAGAATAAAGCCAAGAGATCACCCAAGTCATGGCTTAAGTGAAGAGTAAAGCCAAGAGATGGCTTAAGTCGTGGCTTAAGTATTGAGTAAAGCCAAGAGATCGCCCAAGTCATGGCTTAAGTGCAGAATAAAGCCAAGAGATGGCTTAAGTCGTGGCTTAAGTGCAGAGTAAAGCCAAGAGATTGTGGAAGTCATGGCTTAAGTATTGAATAAAGCCAAGAGATGGCCCAAGTCATGGCTTAAGTGATGAATAAAGCCAAGAGATGGCCCAAGTCGTGGCTTAAGTGAAAAGTAAAGCCAAGAGATGAACCAAGTATCTCCCGCAACCAACTCACATCCCCACACCAATCCCCCTCAACATCCTACTCCAACACGGTGTCGAGCTTGGCTAGTTCGATTGTTGTTTGTATGAGGAGGTTAATGCCTTTTTCGATTTGGTCTGCTGTGACGGATTCTTTTGGTGAATGACTAATACCTTCTTTACATGGTATAAAGATCATACTTGTTGGACATACGGGTGCGATGATCATAGCGTCATGTCCTGCGCCACTGTACATATAATTATATGTGTATCCTAATTGCTGACAGTTGTCTTCGTTGATTTGTGCAATTTTATGATTGAAACTGCGAGGTGCGTCTTGACCTAAATCTTCCAATTCATAATGTGCATTGCGATTATCTGTTATGCGTTCGATTTGTGATGTGATTTCATCAACGACTTGTTCTCGTACGGCTTCGTTCTTCCCTCTAATATCTATTAAAAGTGTGACTTCTCCTGGTATGGCATTCATTGTATTTGGATATACATTTGCATAACCGACTGTTGTCACAATTCCTTTGTCATGATAAGCACGTCCAATTTCTTCGATTTTTAAAATGATTTCTGCGGATGTTGTCAGTGCATCTATTCTCATGGGCATAGGTGTTGAACCTGAGTGACTTGTCACGCCTTGAATTTTTAATTTGAAACGATGCGGACCTGCGACATCTGTCACGATGCCGATATCTTTATGTTTCTTCTCTAAAATAGGACCTTGTTCGATGTGTAATTCTAAAAATGCTTTAATATTGTTTCTTTCAAATAATGCTGCTTTACCATGCATGTCTTGAGCGAGTGGTGCGACAATATCATAAAGTACATTCCCGTCGTTATCTTTAATATATTTCATATCTTCTTTCGTCATATTGCCCGTTAGATATTTACTACCTAATGTCGCTTCATTAAATCTAGTAGATTCTTCACAAGCAAAAGCAATGATAATAATGGGATGATCCGTTTCTATTTGATGTTTATTTAAATATTCTACAACTTCCAACGCACCAACAACACCAAGTAGTCCGTCATATTGCCCGCCGTCTTTAACCGTATCTATATGAGAACCTAATACGACTGGTTTAAGGTCTGGATTTTTACCTTCTCGACGCGCAATAACATTTCCGAAGAAATCAAAGTAGACGTCTAGACCAGCTTTTTGGCAAAGCATTGAGAATTTAAGTGCTGCTACACGTTCTGAATGTGTAAAAGCAATTCGGTTAATACCACCATTTTCAGGATTACGCGCAAATTGATTAAACGTTTCTAGATTTTTCATGACAATTTGAATATTCATCATTTATCCCCCTTGAATTAAGTTTGATGATTGATTTAAAAATTGTACGGCTTGTTTGTACAGTGAAATGCTCGTTGGTGTTACGTCACGATCAAAATCATGTTGGTCTAAATCGAGCGTCTCTAATTGACTATGTTCTATTTGTCGGTGAATATGTTCACTTTCACTATACGGAACATCTGGATCCCCTTTGCAATGTACAATAAAAGTCGGTGGAAATTGTTTCAATTCTTTAGGTGAAATATTATACGCACTTGCTGTAGAAGATTGAATGCCTAAATAAGATAACCATTTCGCTTGGCCACGTACATATAAATAAATCGGATATCTCGTTTGTAATGAGCCAAAAGTTAATGGATTAGGTTGTATAAGCTGATTTAATATCGCTGGTGTAATTTGAGTTGATAAAGCTTGGTATTGTGCGTTCGGTCTTAAAAATGCAGGAACATGGACACGTGAATAGCCATAAAAATCAAGAATGCCTGCAACTTCACGATAACGAGCAACCATTAAACTTAAGAATCCACCCGCTGAACGACCAAACGTATAGATTGGTAATGCCTCATATAAAGCACTGATTTCATCATATTGAGCTAATGCATCTGAGATAATCGTATCAATCGGACTTTCCGGTGCCAATCGATAAGAAACGAGTACAAGATGGTAGGACTCTGTCAAAATATCTATATACGCTTGTGGTAAGTCATCACGTTGACCAAAAATTAACCCGCCACCATGAAAGTATATGATAGCCCCTTGAGGATTTTCATTTTTAGATTCGATGACGATATAGGGTAATTGAAAACCATCATTTGATAAACACATTGAATGATTTTGAGTCAAAACAACTCAGCCTCCTAGAAGATATATTTTCCTAATCATAGTATCTCAAATTAAATTTACGTCGTATTTGTATAAAACATATAAAAGTTAAGCTAATTATTGTATGTTTTGTGAATGATAACAAAAATGTAACCGCTTATAATAGTAAGTGACATGAAAAGGAGATGAATTATATGGACATCCGTTCTTCTTTCGAAGCGCTAGATAAACAGTTTACTTCATTTGGAGGTTTGACAGGTGGCGGTATTACACGCTTACTTTATTCAAAAGAATGGTCAGACGCTGTTCGCGCATTAAAAGAAACATTAGATAAAGAAGGATTTGAAGCACAATTCGATGACATTGGTAACTTAAGAGGTCGTATAGAAGGTAGTAAATACCCAGAAGAAACGATTATGTCTGGTTCTCATATTGATACAGTTGTTGAAGGTGGCCATTTAGATGGTCAATTCGGTGTATTAGCAGCACTTGTAGCGATGCAATCATTGAAAGCAGAATATGGACAACCATTACGTTCTTTAGAAATTTTAGCTTTAGCAGAAGAAGAAGGCAGTCGCTTCCCATTTGCATTCTGGGGTAGTAAGAACTTCTTCAACTTAGCAGGTAAAGATGATGTGGATACAATTGCTGATGCTGAAGGTGTTCAATTTAAAGATGCTATGCGTGAAGTAGGATTTGATTATCGTACTGAAGACAATGACTACAGTCGTATTAAAGCATTTATCGAAGTTCATATTGAACAAGGAAAAGTGTTAGAAACAGAACAAAAATCAATTGGTGTCGTTAACGGTATCGTTGGACAAAAACGTTATACAGTTAATTTAAAAGGTGAAGCAAACCATGCAGGTACGACACCAATGGGCTTAAGAAAAGATGCTGTCATCGCATTTAGTAAAATCGCGACACAATTGACAGAACGTGCAAGAGAATTAGGAGATCCATTAGTATTAACATTTGGTCGCGTCGACCCAGTACCAAATACCGTAAATGTTGTGCCAGGTGAAGTGACATTCTCAATCGATTGTCGTCACATTGACCAAGATGCATTAAATCAATTCGCTGAAGAAATTGATGCATGTATTAAACGCGTATCTGAAGAAGAAGGCGTTGAACACGATATTGATTTATGGATGGACGAAGCACCAACATTAATGAATGAAGATTTAGTTAAGACAATCGAACGCGCTGCTGAAGCAGTCGTTGGCAAATCAGATTGGAAACTGATGTCTTCAGGTGCAGGTCACGATTCACAAATCTTCGCACAATATGTACCAACTTCTATGTTGTTTGTGCCATCTATAAATGGTGTGAGTCACAACGTTGAAGAAGAAACAAATGTTGAAGATTTAGTAAAAGGTATCGAAGTATTGAAACAAGTCTTATATGAACTTGCTTATCAAGAATAAATAAATTTTAAAAAATAGAGATAGAGAAAAGGAGTATTGATCATGGGTTACATTAATCATAATCAAGGTTATAGAGAAGGACTATTAGAAACACGTTCAGTTATTAAGAAAGACAACTATGCAGTTATTACACCAGACGGTCTAGTAAACAACGTTGTACCAGGTTTCGAAGATTGCGACGTTACAATTTTAGGTTCACCTAGACTAGGTGCTCGCTTTGTAGACTACTTAGTAACATTAAAAAATCAAGGTGGAAATAGACAAGGCTTTGGTGGAGACGGCGTTCAAACATTTATTTACGTTGAATACGGTAAAATCAACGCATACGCTGATGACAAAAAATATGAATTATCAGCTGGTGGATACTTATATGTACCAAGTCACCAAGTTATGACTTTTGAAAACAGCAATCAAAACAATGATAGCCGCGTATTCTTATACAAAAAACGTTACCAACCTTTAGAAGGATTCACACCTGAAGTTGTAACTGGAAATGTGAATGACATGGCTCAAGAACCTTATGAAGGTATGGAAGAAGTTACAATTCTTGATTTATTACCTAAAGAATTAGCTTACGACATGAACATTCATATCTTGTCATTTAAACCAGGTGCTTCACACGGATATATTGAAACACACGTTCAAGAACACGGTGCTTATGTATTAAGTGGTCGCGGTATGTACAACTTAGATAACGAATGGCAACCAGTTGATAAAGGTGATTACATCTTTATGGGCGCTTATGCACCACAAGCAACTTACGCTGTAGGCTTAGACGAACCATTCGCTTATATTTACTCTAAAGATGCAAATAGAGATATCGAAATTTAAGGAAGGTTGTTAAGAATGGCAGAAGAAGGATTAGTATACGTAGAACGTGGAAAGCTGCGCCAGTTATTTAAAGACAAAATGACAAATGCAGGTTTATCTGAACAACATGCTGATAAGACAGCAGATTTGATGATATTTGCAGATGAGCGTGGTATTCATTCACATGGTTCTGTGCGTACACAATATTACGCAGAACGTATTGCAAAAAAAGGATACAATTTGAATCCAGCATTAACATTCACAAAGACAGGTCCATCATCAGGTACTTATTTTGGAGATAATGCAGTTGGTCACTATGTTGCTTATGAAGCAATGGAAGAAGCGATCAAGTTAGCTAAAGAAAGTGGTATCGGCATGGTCGGTATTAAAGAAATGGGCCACAGTGGCGCGATTGGATACTTTGCTGAACAAGCGGCGAAAGAAGGTATGGTCGCTTTAACAGTATGTCAGTCAGATCCAATGGTTGTACCATTTGGTGGTACAGAGCCATACTTTGGTACAAATCCAATTGCTTTTGCAGCACCACGTAAAAATGGTGAACCGATATTATTTGATATGGCGACAACCGTGCAAGCTTGGGGAAAAATCTTAGATGCACGTTCTAAAAATAAATCCATTCCAGACACTTGGGCAGTAGACAAACAAGGCGAGCCAACGACAGATCCATTTGAAGTTGCTGCGCTATTACCAGTCGCGGGTCCTAAAGGTTATGGATTGATGATGATGGTCGATATTCTAGCAGGTAGCTTGTTAGGTTTACCTTTCGGAAAACATGTTACATCAATGTATGAAGATTTAAGTCAGTACCGTAGATTAGGACAATTTCATATCGTCATTAATCCAGCATATTTTGGTGATGAAGAACAATTTTTAACACACGTTTCTGAAATGGTTGATGAACTTCATGATATTAAACCGGCTAAAGGCTTTGATCAAGTTTATTACCCAGGTGAAATTCAAGAAGACGTTAAAAAACGCTACAAAGAAAGTGGCATACCGATTGCCGAAAGTATTTATGAGTATTTAATATCTGATGACATTTATTAAATAGCTGAGAAGAAGTGAAAGAGACAATTGAATGTTATAAATGACGACTGTCGACATTTAATATCGTACGTCTTGAGTACCTTCTTTTTTTACGGCTAAAATCATGATTTTATGTATATAAATTACACTATTCGAGTAATAAGGAGGTTAAGATATGCGTGTTTCAAAGAAAGAATTATTTGATTTAATGAAGAATAAATTAGTTAAAGCGGGCTTAAACGAAGGTGCTGCAGAAGATGTAGCAGACGTATTAACATTTGCGGATCATAGAGGTATTCATTCACATGGTGCAGTTCGAGTAGAGTACTATGCTGAGCGAATTGCTAAATGTGGTATAACAGCCAATCCGAATTATCAATTCGAACAAACGGGATCATCAACAGCTGTATTTGAAGGAGATAATGGTCCTGGTCATCAAGCGGCTAAACAAGCGATGGAAAAAGCAATCGAGATGGCTAAAGAAAATGGCGTTGCCGTTGTTGGTGTTAAGCACATTTCACATAGCGGTGCTTTAGGTTACTTTGTAGAAATGGCAGCTAAAGAGAATATGGTCGGTTTAAGTATGTGCCAATCAGATCCGATGGTTGTGCCATTCGGCGGTACTGAACCATATTTCGGAACAAATCCAATTGCATTTAGTGCACCTTCAAACGATGATCGCATCATTACTTTTGATATGGCAACGACCGTTCAAGCATGGGGTAAAGTGCTAGATGCAAGAGCGAAAAATCAATCCATCCCAGATACATGGGCAGTTGATGCGAATGGTGAACCAACGACAAATGCTAGAGATGTTCATGCACTTGTACCAGTTGCAGGACCTAAAGGATATGGCCTTATGATGATGGTTGATATTCTATCAGGTAGTTTACTAGGCGTACCACATGGCGTACATGTTTCATCTATGTATAAAGATTTAACGAAAGGCCGTGACTTAGGCCAATTACATGTCGTGATTAATCCAGCATTCTTCACAGACTTAGACCAATTCAAAACAAACATTTCAACAATGCTTGATGAATTAAAAGCACAACCAGCAGCACAAGGATATGGAGAAATTTTCTATCCTGGTGAACGTGGCCGATTACGTAGTGAAAAATACGACGAAGAAGGCATTGAAATTGTTGATGATATATACAACTACTTAGTTTCAGACGATGTGCACTTTGATCGTTATCACGGA
The DNA here is from genome assembly GCF_022386055.1 of Mammaliicoccus sp. Q-M61. Taxonomy (NCBI): domain Bacteria; kingdom Bacillati; phylum Bacillota; class Bacilli; order Caryophanales; family Staphylococcaceae; genus Mammaliicoccus; species Mammaliicoccus sp. Q-M61. The sequence goes on along the minus strand of NZ_JAJNJL010000007.1, from coordinate 17,252 downwards.
AAAAATAGATTTGCAGAATAATAACGGAGGAATAGTATGTTACACACAATTATTAAAGAAAACACTTACCAAGATTCGATTGTATTAATGTTATTATCGAATAAATTATCTGCTATTGATGGTATTAACCAAGTATCCATTATGATGGGAACACCTGCCAATAAAGATATTTTTAAATCTTCAGGATTAGGTACGGATGAACTAGAAGCAGCGAAACCAAACGATATTATTATCGTTGTTGATACAGAAAATGAAGAAAAAGTTGAAGAAGTAAACCAAGAAGTTGAAGCAGAATTGAAAGGGAAAGGTGAAAGCGAAGACCAATCTCAAAAACAAAACGAAGCTTCAAATTGGAACCGCGCATTAGAATTAGCGAACAATCCTAACTTAGCGTTAATTTCAATTCCTGGGCAATATGCAGCGATGGAAGCTGAAACAGCATTGAAAAATAACTTAAATGTATTTATGTTCAGTGACAACGTAGCAAAAGAAGACGAAGTACGTTTAAAAGAAATGGCACATGAAAAAGGTTTACTTGTAATGGGTCCTGACTGTGGTACAGGTATTATTCACAGTTTACCACTTGCATTTACAAACACTGTAAATGAAGGTGACATCGGTGTTGTTGGCGCTTCAGGTACAGGTATTCAAGAAGTAACAACAATCATTGACCGTGAAGGTAAAGGTGTTACAAATGCTATCGGTACAGGTGGCCGTGACTTATCTACAGAAGTAGGCGCGATTACGATGTTAGACAGTATTAAAGCACTTAATGCAGATCCAAAAGTGAAAGTCATTACAGTTATTTCTAAGCCACCAGCTAAAGAAGTAGAAGAAAAAGTATTGAATTTATTACGTAATATCGAAAAACCAATCGTAACGTTATTCTTAGGTTCTAAACCTGAATATACAGAAACAAACATTTACCACGCTTATACATTAGAAGAAGCGGCACGCGTATCTGTTCAACTTTCAAACGGAGAAACACCTCAATTTAGTACAGCAATTCAATCAGATATTAATATCAAATTTGCTGATGACCAAGATGGCGTTAAAGGTTATTACTCTGGCGGTACGTTAGCTTCTGAAGCGGCAATGTTATTGAAAGATACTTTAGGCGACAATTCAGATGCAGAAACACCAGAAGGCTTTTCATATAAAGGTGGTCACCACGAAATTATCGACTTAGGTGACGATATTTATACACAAGGTAGACCACATCCTATGATTGACCCATCTAAACGTATCGAAATGTTAGAACAATCTGCAGACGATCCATCAACAGCTATTATTATGTTAGATAACGTGATCGGATACGGAAGTCATGATGACATGGCAAGTGAACTTGCACCAACGATTCAAAAAGTGTTAGACAAAGCACAATCAGAAGGTCGCAGTTTAGCAGTTCTTGCTACAGTTGTAGGTACTGAGCATGATCACCAAGGTTACGACAAACAAGTCAATATCTTAAAAGAAGCTGGCGCAATCGTATGTGAAACAAACAATCAAATGGTGACGACAGCACTTCATTTACTAGGTAAAGATGTTGAACAACCACAATTAGAAACAAAATCATTCGAAGCAGAATCTGTTGACTTAACAGTTGATGAAAAAGTCTTGAACTTAATTAATATGAAACCAAGTGTGATTAATATCGGATTGAAGAGTTTCACAGAAGCTATCCAAGCTAATGATGCACAAGTTGTTCAATTTAACTGGCAACCAATCGCAGGTGGCGACGAGAAATTAATGAAAGTACTTCAATTCTTAAACAATTACGAAGGAGAGACAGTATAAAATGGCTTATAAAACAATAGATGAAGCTAACCAAGCAGTCATTGATAAGATGATCGCAGCAGCACCATTTTTAGTAGATGTGGTGCCTGCTAAATCTAAAATTCCAGAACTTAAAGAACATGTATTACTACATGCTGGACCACCAATCAAATATGAAAACATGACAGACCCTATGCAAGGTTCATGTGTTGGTGCAATTTTATTTGAAGGATGGGCTGAGAACGAAGAAGCGGCACGTAAGTTGTTAGAAGAAGGACAAATTACGTTCATTCCTTGTCATCACGTTAACGCTGTTGGACCAATGGGTGGTATTACATCAGCTAACATGCCTGTACTTGTTGTTGAAAATAGAGAATCAGGTAATGAAGCATACTGTCAAATGAACGAAGGTATCGGTGCTGTATTACGTTTCGGTGCTTACAACGAAACAGTTGTAAACCGTCTACACTGGATGAAAGATGTATTAGGTCCAGTATTAAGTAAAGCTCTTCAACAAATGGATGATGGCTTAAACGTTAACGTATTAATCGCTAAAGCAATTGCAATGGGTGATGAATTCCACCAACGTAACATTGCAGCATCATTAGCATTCTTAAAAGAAGTGACACCTATCATTGCGTCCTTAGAAGATGTAGAACCTGAGAAACGTACAGAAGTATTACAATTCTTAGCTGATACAGATCAATTCTTCTTAAACATCGCGATGGCTACAGGTAAAGCGATGATGGACGCTGCTCGTCAAATCGAACACGGTACAGTTGTAACAGCAATGTGTCGTAACGGTGAGAACTTCGGTGTACGTATTGCAGGTATGGGTGACGAATGGTTCACAGCACCTGTTAACACACCTCAAGGTTTATATTTCACAGGTTACTCAGCAGATGATGCGAATACAGATATAGGTGACTCAGCGATTACTGAAACAATCGGTGTCGGTGGTATGGCAATGATCGCAGCACCAGCTGTTACAAGATTTGTTGGTACTGGTGGATTTGATGATGCATTACAAATTAGTAATGAAATGACTGAAATTTGTATTGGTGAGAACCCTAACTTTGCGATCCCAACATGGAACTTTAAAGGTGCATGTTTAGGTATCGATGCACGTAAAGTTGTAGAAACAGGCATTACACCTGTTATCAATACAGGTATTGCGCATAAGATTGCTGGTTACGGACAAATTGGTGCAGGTACAGTTCACCCACCAATCGAATGTTTCGAAAAAGCAATCACAGCGTATGCTGAAAAGTTAGGATTTAACGCGTGATTCTACAAGCAACTGCAATAGGACAGGATGCTAAGAAACACTTAGAACAACATAAACAATTTTATGTGCATAGCATATTTAATAAAGGTTTCAATATCGTCAATGAATCGAATAACCTTATCTTTATAGGTACAGATGAAAATGGAACATTTCCTTTTGGTATAGTAGTCGATTCACAAACAAAGCAAAGTTTATTTAACGAAATCGAATTAAATCAACACATTGTAGTGGGTCCTACTGCTATTCAAATAAGTAAGGCATGCCAACTCGTTTGGCATGTTCCAACTTTAAAGGCATCTGACTTTTCGGAACAGACGGATATACAAAAGCTTAAAGAAAATATCGCATCTTATGACTTTGCCATGTATGAGCAAGGCGATTTTAACAAAGAGAAGATGCAACACGTATTAAACGCATTAGAATTTGGAAATGATGAACAAGTTGAGGAACAATACCGATATCTGATTGGTAGAGGACAAGGTTTAACACCATCCGGAGATGATATGCTGACAGGTATTTTATTTATTCATTTTATCCATCCTTTTATTAACAATAATCATTTAGAACGATTAAACATATTGCTGCAATCATCTCTAACCACACTTGTAGGCGAAATATTTTTAAAATGTGCTCTGCAAGGTCAATTTAGTTCAAAAATTTCTAACCTACAACATGATCCATCAATCGCGCGTCTAGACCAACTTTTAAAAGTAGGTTCTTCATCTGGAAGAGACACGTTATATGGCATGTATGTAGCATTAACATTAAGGAGTGAGACGTATGGGTAAGCGAGTTGTACTTGCACTAGGTGGTAATGCGATATTACAACCTAATCAAGAAGCGTCATACGATAATCAATATAACAACGTGATGTCTGCTACACGTAAAATGGCAGAATTGAAGAAACAAGGACATAACATTGTGATTACACATGGTAACGGGCCACAAGTCGGGAATATTATCGCTCAAAACGAAGCGGCGAAAGATATTGTGAACCCACTTCCAATTAACGCATGTAGTGCTGAATCTCAAGGATTTATCGGCTACATGATGGAAGAAGCTATTAAAAATCATTTAAACGATTTAGGTATTAGTAGTGATGTATTAACATTATTAACAATGGTAGAAGTAGACAAAGATGACCAAGCATTTAATAATCCAACTAAACCAATTGGTGTATTTTTCAGTGAAGAAGAAGCTAAAAGATTAGAAAAAGAACATGGCTTTGTCATGGTAGAAGATGCTGGTAGAGGATACCGTCGTGTTGTACCTTCTCCAGAACCACTTGTTATTCATGGTGTAAACCAAATTAAGAAATTAATTAATCAAGCAATTGTGATTTCTTCAGGTGGCGGTGGTATACCTGTTTACCGTGATGAACATGGTGATATTAAAGGTGTAGAAGCTGTTATCGATAAAGACCGTTCTGGTTTGAAACTAGCTCAACAAGTTGAAGCAGATACATTCATGATGTTAACAGACGTACCAAATGTGTGCGTAAACTTCGGTAAAGAAAATGAAGAAAAGCTTCAAACAATATCAGTTGAAGAAGCGAAACAATACGTAGCAGAAGATCAATTTCCAGCAGGAAGTATGTTACCTAAGATAGAAGCGGCAATTCAATTTGCAGAATCAGGTAAAGAAGCTATTATTTGTTCATTAGATGATGCAATCGATGCATTAGAAGGAAAAGCAGGTACACGAATTTTATTAGATCCTTCAGCAAAACCAGTTTCTTGTTAATATGAAGGATTTGATTGAGTGTAAAAGAAGGTTGTTAGAAATTCTAACGCTCAAGAGTGAAAAACAAGATCGTTAGAAATTCTAACGATCAAGAAAGTGAAACAAGATCGTTAGCGAGTCAAAAAACTCAAAAAAAGCAAAAAAGAGGTGCGCTAACGCTCAAGAATGCAAAACAAGATCGTTAGAAATTCTAACGCTCAAGAAAGTGAAACAAGATCGTTAGCGGGTCAAAAAACTCAAAAAAAGCAAAAAATAGGTGCGCTAACGCTCAAGAGTGAAAAACAAGATCGTTAGAAATTCTAACGCTCAAGAAAGTGAAACAAGATCGTTAGCGAGTCAAAAACCTTAAAAAAAGAAAAAATAGGTGCGCTAACGCTCAAGAAAGTGAAACAAGATCGTTAGCCGACATACTAAACTTTATAAACCGAAAATAAACCCATCCCCCTATGGCTAACGATCAAGTCGCTCAACATAGCAGCATTGCACTCAATCATATCTCTGATATACTATTAAAAAGTCTGGGACAAAGTGTTGTTCCAGACTATCGTATTATATACACTTCAATATGAATGAACTATACTAATGTTGCGTTGATGTTTTATAAGAAAATTTTTAGAAATAAGGTGGTATAAGATGATTGAACCCTATAATACACATAGAATTCAAAGAAATTGGGGTATCATAATTGCGATTGTATTTATCGCATCTACGCTACGTGCACCACTAACATCAGTAGGTCCGGTAGTTGATGAAATTAAAGATGTTATGCAAATTAATAACAGCCTTGCTGGTTTTTTAACAACAATACCACTCATTATATTTGCAGTCGTTTCGCCATTAGTATCTAAAGTAACTAAACGTTTGACGATGTCTAATACAATTGTACTATCAACGATATTAGTAATTATTGCTTTGTACATACGTGTTGCTGGTGGTTTTAATTTATTTATTATTGGTACAGTTCTACTAGGTATTGCAATCGCATTTGGTAATGTTGTATTACCAAGTTATGTGAAATGGTATTTTCCATTACAAATTGGATTAGCAACAGGTATTTATAGTGGGACAATGAACTTTACTGCTGGATTAGGTGGGGGACTAAGTTTCCCAATGTCTCAATCTCCATTAGGATTCAGACTGTCCCTTGCTTTTTGGATTGTACTAGGAATTATCGCATTAATTTTATGGATTCCAAAAGCAAGTAAAGGTGCTAAACTAGAACGCCAAGATAAACTATCAGAAGCACAGAATCAACATACAAAATTGAACATTACGAAGTCTAAATTAGCATGGTTAGTAGCCTTAACAATGGGGTTCCAATCAATGGTATTTTATACAGTTGTTGCTTGGGTGCCTTCTATATTAGTAGATAGAGGTCTAGACCCATCAACTGCAGGTTATTTACTCATGCTTAACCAATTTTCACAAGTGCCAATGACATTTACATTCCCGATTATTGCGTCTAAATTAAAAGACCAACGTATATTAGTTGTGATCATCACAATGCTATTCTTAGTTGGATTTGGGTTATTCTTTACGCAATCATTAGTATTACTCGTAATCGGTATTATTATCGCAGGTTTAGGTATGGGTGCATGCTTTAGCTTGTGTATGACATTCTTCTCTATACGTGCACGTACAAGTGACGGAAGTATCGCATTATCAGGATTCGGGCAATCTATCGGGTATTTAATAGCTGCCATCGGACCATTCTTTATCGGTTATTTACACGATGCCACAGACAGTTGGATATCAGGCATCATCGCCTTAATCGTTATGTCTATTCTGTTCTTTATAGTAGGCTATCCAGCATCTAAAAATAGAGTCGTAGAAGATGAAACGATATAAAAATACAAAAAAGTCTGAGACAAAGTTGCTGTCTCAGACTTTTTTAGTCTTTGTACTTATATATCATTCAAGAAATACTAGATTTCATTTTGTTCATAATAGTCTAATAATGTCTTGATAGATTCTGCGACATTAAGGTGTTGCTGGCTGTCATGTGATACTAAATATGTTGAGAATATTGATAAGAATGTTAGGATGTTTTGTTTTTGCACGCCGTAACCCATAATACCAATTCTCCATATTTGTCCTTGTAAGTCTCCGAATGATCCGGCAATTTCTACACCGTAATTTTGTAATAAGCCATTTCTAAATGCATTATCATCGATGCCTACTGGAATTTTAACGCAAATGACCATTTTCATCTCGTTAGATTCGTCACCGTAAATTTCTAAGCCAAGTGCTTTTAAAGCTGTTTTTAAAGCTTCTTGGTGATAGCTATGTCTTTTCGCACGTGCTTCAATGCCCTCTGATAGTGCTAATTTTAATCCAGTATATAATGCATAAACAGATGTTGTAGATTCTGTGTGATGATTGAGGCGTTTAGGGCTCCAGTAGTCTTGTAACTGTGTTAAATCTAAATAGTTACTGCTAATGAAATGTTCTTTTTCGGTAGATTCATTAGAGCGAATCCCTAATTCTACACGTTTGCGTTTATTAATTTCTTCACTGAAACGCTCGTTAAATGTAATCGGTGTAATACCTGAAGGAATAGATAGACATTTTTGAGCGCCACCAACGACTGCGTCTAGTTCCCATTCATCTACAGGAATAACCATACCTTGATAAGTTGCGACCGCATCTACTACTGAAAAGATGCCTCTTTCTTTACAAGCACGTCCTAATTGATCGATAGGCTGCAATCTTCCTGTTGATGTTTCACCATGTACAATCGCAAGTACTTTAGGTTTATATTCATCTAAAGCTTCAATAATTTCTGCTTGATCAAACACTTCGCCCATCGGTTTATGTATATTGTGGACGATACCTCCTGCACGTGTTACGAGTTCAGTAAATAAATAACCAAATCGACCAATTACAGGTACGAGTACTTCATCACCAGGTTTCACGATATTTGATATAACGGCTTCTAAGCCAGCACGGCTCGTTCCATCAATTGGGAAAGCCCATTTATTTTCTGTTAAGAATGACTGACGAATTAATGACATTGTTTCATTCATGATATTTACAAATTCATAATCGAATTGACCGAGTATAGAATTCGACATTGCTTGAGAAACACGTGGATCTACACTTACAGGTCCAGGTGTCATAATTAATCGTTTGTTCACTTTTAAAGTATCCACATTGCTAACCTCTTTTTCTATAAATTTTGTCATTATACATTATATCTTAGATTTTCATACAATTATTCGTCAAAAGTGCTGATTATTTTAATACTTTTTGTCAGAATATTACAAAAAAACGCCATGTATTTAGTATACACTTGTAAGACAATATTAAATTAAATCAAAAACAATGGTATGATTAATGGACGAATATTACATAGATAGAAGGGCTTTTGAAAATGTTAAAAATAGCTTTAAAAAGAACGCCAATCGCAATAAGCGGATTGGCATTGGGCATCATGGCATTGAGTAATGTATTTTATCATATTAATTTTAAGACGCTCGGCCTATGTAGTTTTATTATTTCCTGTGCAATAATGTTATTATTTATCATGAAATGGATCATTTATCCTAGTATGTTTCTGAAAGAACTTAAAAATATCCATACATTTGCGATATCACCAACATTTCCTATGACTTTGATGATATTTGCATCCATTATAAAACAGGAATTTACCGTACAATCTCAGTTGTTAAACGTGCTATGGTATGCAGCCATTTTATTACATATAAGTTTGATTATTATTTTTATAAGTCGCTATGCATTTAGAAATTTTAAATCATGGCCAAACACAAGTTGGTTTGTGATGTTTGTCGGAACAGGGGTTATAAGTGAAACATCATCGGCATTTAATGAAACACTCGGACATCTATCAACAATTTTTGGAACGGTATGCCTAGTGTTGATTTTAGCGTATGTACTAATCAGCAAGTCATGGCAAACATATAACCAAGAACAATTTCCGATGGTGATTATTATGAGTGCACCAGCAGCACTTTGTTTAAATGGTTATATATTAAATAATACAAATTATTCAAATGTATATGTCATCGTCTTATTAATACTTTCCCAAGTGTTGTTTGTATTTACATTAATATTCTTACCGAAAATACTACAAAGAGGTTTCAAAGTATCCTTTTCAGCAATGACATTCCCATGGGTAACAACAGCCGCATCACTTTATAATGTCACTCAGCATAGTCACGCAAGTAGTAGCATCATTACATTCGGAACAATACTTTCTGTAATCGAAATCACATGGGCAGCAATCGTCGTATGCTATGTGTTATATCAATATGTCGTATTCCTAGTAACAAAAGACGTCGAGTATAGTTAGAATGTAGAAATGGGAGTGGGACAGAAATCTAATTTGTATAAAAAGATTTCGTAGTCCCGCCCCGGCAAGGATGACTAGAGTTGAAAAAAGCTTGGTACAAGCGCATTTTCAATTCAGACATCTACTGCCAAGATACTAGAAAAGTCTGAGACATTACATTATGTCCCAGACTCATTTCGCGTTTCTGTACCGATAAAAAAGATTAACGGTCCATATTTCGTATTTCTGTACCGATAAAAAAGATTATCGGTCCATATTTAGCGTTTCTGTACCGATAAAAAAGATTAACGGTCCATATTTCGCATTTCTGTACCGATAAAAATAATTATCGGTCCATATTTCGCATTTCTGTACCGATAAAAAAATTTAACGGTCCATATTTCGCATTTCTGTACCGATAATTCGCTCGCAAACTCTTAAATATCCAATTAAAAAGTTTATGTTTGACTATATAGTAACTATACACCTTACCATTATTTGAGTAAGGAGGATTTATCATGAAATTTAATAAATGGTTCTCGTTAATATTGGTTTCTAGTGCGTTATTTTTGATTGTTATAGATATGACAGTTTTATATACTGCTTTACCTACGATAACGTATGAATTAGAAGCGAGTGCTTTTCAAAAATTATGGATTGTAAATGCGTATCCGCTAGTTGTTGCAGGGCTCTTACCTGGTTTAGGTACGTTGGGTGATAAAGTAGGGCATAAGAATATGTTTTTATCTGGTTTAGTAATCTTTACTTTAGCATCAGTTGTCGCAGCTTTTTCTCCAACGTCCGGCACTTTAATTATGGCTAGAGTCATATTGGCTGTTGGTGCAGCAACAATGATGCCGTCAACACTTGCTATTATTAAACAGGTCTTTGATGACAAAAAAGATAGAGCACTTGCGCTAGGTATTTGGTCTTCTATTGCATCAGCAGGTGCTGGTTTAGGACCTTTAATAGGTGGTTTATTATTAACTAAATTTTGGTGGGGATCAGTATTCTTAATTAATGTTCCTATTACGATACTTGTGATTGTCGTTGCTTTTATACAAATTCCTAATATTAAAGGAAACAAAGATAAAAAATGGGACATCACAAGTTCAATTTTGATTATGATAGGGCTTATAGGGACTGTCTACGCTATAAAAGAAATCACAAAAGAAAATCCTTCAATTGTACTGATTATACTGACATTAGTGATTGGATTATGGTCGTTGAAATTATTTATTAGTCGACAAAAACGTCTATTAAATCCGTTAATTAGTTTAGATATATTTAAAAATAAATACTTTTTATCAGGTGTGATAGCTGCATTTACATCAGCATCCATATTAATTGGCTTTGAAATGATTTTATCTCAAAGATTACAATTAATTTTAAATCTAACACCTTTAAAAGCAGGGTTAGTCTTAATGTCGATGGCAGCAGCTGCTTTTATAGGAGCAATTGTACAGGGAAGTATCTTAACACGATTTGATAGTATCAAAATACTCATTTATAATTTACTCATTTCATTAATCGGTATTGTAGGGTTCACAGCATTTCTACACAATGATTTATGGATTCAAATACTGTTCCTTAGCATCGCAGGATTAGGATTAGGCGGAGCAATGACTGTAGCATCAAATGCAATCATGACAAACGTTGATGATGATAAAGCAGGTATGGCAGCTTCAGTAGAAGAAGTGTCATATGAACTCGGAGGCTCAATCGGTATAGCCGCACTTGGTGGCATATTTTCATTTGCTTATACTTATTTAATGGAACGCTCAATGTCGATAGCAGAAATACCAGCAAAAGCAAAAGGTAGTTTTGAAGAAACGATGATCGTAGCAGAAAATTCAAATGGTCTTTTAAAAAGTAAATTACTAGAATTAGGCACAAATGCATTTGATCATGCATATTCATTAATCCTGATTATAACAATCACAATCATCGCTGCAATTATCCTATTATTGTGGAGAATATTAGCAGAAACAGGTAAGAAAATAACATAAAAAAAGACAATAAAAAATAGTCGCTTGTGCTACAACACAAACGACTAAATTCAATAAGCCATGGTGAAATATAGCATAGACTATACGCCTTAATTTTTACACTCAGTGACCCGTCCAAAGTTGCTGAGTGTTTTTTAATACTTAAATAATACCATGAGTGTATTTTGTTATCAAGAATAAAAGGTGACACTTAGATGTTATATGTTTCAACCCAACAACTCCTGTACAACAGCTACCATGTCATCATGTATAACGATGTTTGCTGTAGCGTCATAAGGTGTTTCGTCTTTGTTTATAATGACGAGATTTTGTCCTTCGAAGTTTGAAATCAGTCCTGCTGCGGGTTGTACGAGTAGGGATGAACCGAGTACTACGAGTGTGTCTGCTTCTCTTATTTTGTTTAATGCGTTAAATATTGTGTCTTGATCTAACATTTCACCGTATAATACGATGTCTGGTCTAATGGTATGACCACATGATTCGCAATGGTGTAAGTGGTTATCAATAACATAAGATTTAGTATATGTTTGATGGCATTTTGTACAATAAAATCGATTTAAAGTGCCGTGTAATTCATCTGTATTTAGACTGCCGGCATTGCTATGAAGACCATCTATATTCTGTGTGATGACACCGAGTGAACGATGGTCTTTTTCGAGTTGGGCTATCCATTGATGTACGATATTTGGTTGTTTATCGGTGAAGAGTAAATATTGAAAGCAAAAGTCCATAAATCCTTCTGGGTCACTTTGTAAATAATCAGTGCTTAATAAATATTCTGGGGAATAGCCATTTTCTGAGATTTGATCATATAATCCACCGAGTGAGCGGAAGTCAGGTATACCACTAGCAACCGAAATACCTGCTCCTGTAAAAAATGTAATGTTTTGAGATGAATCAATGATGTTTTTAAGTTGTTGAATTTGTGTATTCACGTTTATCACTCCGGTTATAATGAATTACTTTTCTAAGTATTTAGGGAAGAATTCTGTATATAAATCAATAAATTTAAGGTAGGCATCTTTGGACACATGTTCATCTACTTGATGCGCTTGGTCTACTGTACCAGGACCGTACATTATAAATGAGAAGTTCTCGTCTTTAGAAACTAATAAATCAGATGCGTCTGTAACACCTGGCGATGCTTCAGTTGGAAGTGTTGTGTTTAAATGTTTTTCGCCCATTTTTACAGCTAACTCGATCAATGAATTTTGACCAGTTGTGTAAACAGGTGGTCTAGACATATACGTATCAATTTCAATATCTGTCTTATCGGTTTCTATTTGTTTTAAAATTTCATTGAAATATGAAATGAACTGATCATTATCATGTTCAGGAATCGTACGAATATTGAATTCCGACTCTGCGTGTTCAGGAATTGAGTTAACTTGGTTACCACCATTGAAGATAGTCGCATTCATAATTGGTTCGCCAAGTAGTTTATTTGTTTGATTGAATTTCGTAAATCCTTCATCTGCTTTATAAATAAATTTTACAAGCGGTGAAATGGCATTAAATCCAAGATGTGGCATTGAACTGTGTGATGCTTTTCCTCGAGAAGTGATGCGAATATCCATTGAGCCTTTATGTGCATAAATAATTCTATCTTGAGAAGGCTCAGCGATAACGAGTGCTTCAACATCATCCATATAGCCTTTGTCGTGAAATGCTTTTGCACCTTCACCAGCAATTTCTTCACCAGCCGTTGCAAGTAGACGGATTCTACCATGCTTTAATAAACCTTGATCATGTATGTCTATCATGCTGATAACAAGCGCAGCTAATCCAGACTTCATATCAGCAGAGCCACGACCAAATAAATTACCATCTACTTCAGTTAGTTTAAACGGATCATATGTCCATTTACTTTCATCACCAGCAGAAACGACATCCATATGTCCAGAAACACCTAAAATTGGACCATCTTCACCAATTTCAGCAACTAAATTTGCACGCGTTTCACTAATTTTAATGATTTCGGACTCGATGTTATGGTCTGCTAATAATTTCTGCAAGTACTCACATACTTCAATTTCATTATCATTAACAGATCGAATACTTACTATATCTCCTAAAATGTCTACTTTCTCTTGATCAGTAAATATACTCATAACCAAAACTCCATTTCTATATAGTTTTTATCTCAATTACTATTATATAGCTGAAATCTTGTACTTTGAAATTAAACACATTGAGGAGATGGAGATATGTGAGTGAAGGATTTGATGTAAGTCGTGGCTTAATGTGTGAGTAAAGCCAAGAGATAGCCGAAGTCATGGCTTAAGTATTGAGTAAAGCCAAGAGATGAGTGAAGTCATGGCTTAATGGTTGAATAAAGCCAAGAGATAGATGAAGTCGTGGCTTAATGTGTGAGTAAAGCCAAGAGATAGGCGAAGTCATGGCTTAATGGTTGAGTAAAGCCAAGAGAAAGCTGAAGTCATGGCTTAAAGTGTGAGTAAAGCCAAGAGATAGCGAAAGTCATGGCTTAAAGTGTGAGTAAAGCCAAGAGATAGGCGAAGTCGTGGCTTAAAGTGTGAGTAAAGCCAAGAGATAGCGAAAGTCATGGCTTAATGGTTGAGTAAAGCCAAGAGATGAGTGAAGTCATGGCTTAATGGTTGAGTAAAGCCAAGAGATAGGCGAAGTCGTGGCTTAAGTGCAGAGTAAAGCCAAGAGATAGATGAAGTCGTGGCTTAATGTGTGAGTAAAGCCAAGAGATAGCGAAAGTCATGGCTTAATGTGTGAGTAAAGCCAAGAGATAGCGAAAGTCATGGCTTAATGGTTGAGTAAAGCCAAGAGATTGAAGAAGATGTGAGTTAAAGACTGAACAAACTCACATCTTTCCCAAATATAAACTTCTAGACAAACTGAATTATTACATTACTATCAGCATCATCTTACTTGCGATACCATTCTTTCGCATTTTGATAAAATATTTTATGAGCTGCGGCTTCGTCAAAAGTATCTTGAACGAGTTGGATATCTTCAGAAGTAAAGCGTTTAGGTGCACGTGTTGATGGTAAATCTGTACCAAACATTAGTGCATCTGGATTAGCATGATAAATTTCTTTCAATGTATCTTGTACATTTAAATCAACTCTACTGAAACCTGTTGCTTTTACATGAACCCCTTTGTCGACTAATCTTAACAGATTTGGAAGACCTTCCTTAGACAGACCGAGGTGATCAATGGATACGGCTGGTAAAGATAATATCGTTTCTTCAATATCTGGTAAATTCTTTGAATCAATATACAATTCACTGTGCCATCCTACTAAGTCATGTACACGTTTCGCGAAATCACTTAAATGTGCTAAGTCCTCTGATCCACCACGTTTAACATTAAATCTTAAAGCACGAACGCCTTTGTCATTCAAAGAAACAATTTCTTCATCTGAAACACTATAAGGCAATTGGGTCACTCCACAGAATTTAGGACCTAAGTCACTTAGTGCTTTAAGTAAATATTGTTGATCAAACCCTTGAAAAGAACCGGATACAATTGCACCACCAGCAATATTCATATTTTGTGTTTCTTCTTGATAATCCTCAGTTAGATAACTCGGTGGCATATAGCCGTTATTCTCTTTTACTTCATAATTAAAATCAATAATATGAAAATGTGCATCAAAAATCTTCATCAAAAATTCCCCCTTTTAAAATCACTATACTATACGAGAAACAAGTTAAATAATATCAATTCATTATGATAGGTTATTTGGAAACGTTATAGAAAAACATCACAATTGTTGTTTTTAAAATATAAAATCATTAAAGAAGTTAATTTGTAAATAAAAACGTTTATAAAATAAGTTTGACAAAACTAGTAATGATAACATTTTAAAAAATATTTTAAAATTTTTTCAAAAATAACTACCATTAGTTAGGTATAAATAGTATAATATGTAAACTTGAGTGAAACATAATTAACAACAGAATATTTATAAATAGTGAAGGGAAAAAGAAAGATGAGAAAAATAAAACGGGATCTTAAATTTTCTATTAGAAAGTTCAAAGTAGGTATTGGTTCAGTTGCAATCGGGGCGATATTTTTAATCTCTAGTAATGGAGAAGTAGAAGCAGCTAAACTTACGAACGAAAGCCAAACGACAATTAAGGGTACAGAACTACAAGAAAGTAAACAAGAAGAAGTAACGGGAACAAAACAGGGAAATGAACAGACGATACAAGATACAGAGCAAGTAGAAACAAAAGAAGTACCAGAAGTGCAAGAATCTGAAGTTCAAGAACCGGTAGCAGAAGAGTCGCAAGAAACAGAAGAATCACAGCAAGTTGAAACGTATGCTACTAAAGAAATAGAAACGACAGATGTTAATGAAAAACAAGAGGCACCAAAAGAACAAGAACCACAAGAGACGCACAATGAAGAAACAGAAGTGTCAGAACCAAAGGGAACTGAAACAAAAGAAACAATTACAGATACAAAACAGGGAACAGAACAACAAAATTCATCTCAAGTAAGTAATAAACAAGAAGTACAAGAACCTAAACAAAAGCAATCAGAAACACCAGTAAGTAAAGAACAAAAAGTTTCTGAAACAACAAAACCAACAAAATCAGAAACAAACACTCAAGTAAGTAACACAACTCAACCTGAAGTGACGGAAACAAAGACTACTAAAAAGGTCGCAAGTGTTAAAGCGAATACGCAAAGTATGAAAGTTGCGAGTGTAGCTGCTACAAACGCTGCTAAATCTAACACATCAACAGTAACAAAAGCTAATTTTACAGATTATTTCAAGTTAAACGGGGATGCAAAATACGATAAAAATTCAGGCAAAGTAACTTTAACTACAGATGAAACAAGTAAAAAAGGGAGTTTTTCTTTAAACAGTAAAATTGATATGTCCCAAAGCTTTAAATTAAAAGGGAAAGTAAATTTAGGGAATAAGAATGCGACACAAGGTGGCGCAGATGGAATCGGTATTGTATTCCATCCAAATTCGATTAACGATATTGGTTCATATGGTGGAGGACTTGGTATCGGCGGACTGCCTAAAGCATTTGGATTTAAGTTAGATACTTGGTATAACGGGTCGGGAGAAGCTACATTTGTACCAGACCCTGCAGCATTTGGTGAAAATCGTACAAAAACAATGGGAGCATTCGTATCTACAGATGAAAATAACAAAGCAGTTACAGATGAAGATACAATGCAATTTGTTGGTGGACCAATTCAAAATATGTTTACGGATATATTAGTTGAATATGACGGTAAAACAAAAATAATGAAAATTACGTATACAGATACTCAAAATAAATCTTACGATTTCATTAAAGATATGACTGAATATATCGATCCTAATCAAAGTTATACGTTAGCTTTATCAGGGTCTACAGGTGCATACACAAACAGACAAGAATTCCAAATTACCGAATTTACATATGTAGCAAGAGGTGTTGCTAATGTGAAATATGTAGATAAAGATACAGGAAAAGAAATAGCACCTGCGATTGAGTATGAAGGTGATATTAAAGGGAAAGCAACAATAGATAATAAAAAGAATACTTTATATAATCAGGGGTATGATTTTGTAAATGTGACAGCATCGTATGAAACTCAATTTGATAGACAAACAGATACAGTAACGTTTACAACAAGTGGTCAAAATATTGTATATTACTTTGTTAAAGCAAACGGACAAGTTATTTCTAAGTATGTAGATGAGAATGGAAACAAAATTCAAGAAGCAACAACTTTGAATGGCAAAGTAGGAGAAGACTATAGTTCGACACATCCAACTCAGATTAATGAATACAATTATCTAGAAACAGAAGGTAACCCAGAGGGTAAATATTCGAGAGACAATCAAACAGTGACGTACGTGTATCAAAAAGCAGACGGTCATGTAACGGTAAGATATGTGGATGAAGAAGGCACTGAAATTCAAAATCCAACAACTTTAAATGGCAAAGTAGGAGAAGACTACACTTCAACACATCCAGAGCGAATCAATGAATACAATTATCTAGAAACAGAAGGTAACCCAGAGGGTAAATATTCAAGAGATAATCAAACAGTGACATATGTGTATCAAAAAGCAGACGGTCATGTAACAGTGAGATATGTGGATGAGAATGGAAACAAAATTCAAGAACCAACAACTTTGAATGGCAAAGTAGGAGA
>NZ_JAJNJL010000006.1:0-152316 GCF_022386055.1 Mammaliicoccus sp. Q-M61 | reverse complement strand
ACACGAGATAGAAAAAGATGTGAGTTAATGTCTCAATAAACACACGAGATAGAAAAAGATGTGAGTTAATGTCTCAATAAACACACGAGATAGAAAAAGATGTGAGTTAATGTCTCAATAAACACACGAGATTGCCAAAGATGTGAGTTAAAGACTCAGTAAACTCACAAGTCATGGCTTAAGTACTGAGTAAAGCCAAGAGATCACGCAAGTCATGCCTTCCTCTCATATAAACCCAATATACAATTAATTTCTCCATCTTACAAACGACAAAAAAGCATGGCCAGTCCATAATGGCCATGCTTTTTCGGTGTTCTATCTTTATTTACTTTGATAGTGTTTCACGATTTCGTACAATACATTAATTCCATTAAATATATCACTTTCTACGACATCAAATTTAGGATGGTGGTGGTTATAATCATGATTGCTTCCGATATTCATATAGATTGCATCTTTGTTACGGCTCATCACTCTGTCTATAAAATAAGTAGCATCTTCGCTTCCACTAGGTGTAGATTCTTCTTGAATAATATTTAATGATGGCAACTTATCTTTTAATAATTGATAAACTGTTTGTTCCATATCTTCAGATGGCTTAATACTAATGGCTTCACCGACTTTTGTCATTGTAATTGTGACACCAAACATTGCTTCAACGCCAGCCTTAATTTCTTCTACACGTTTCATCATAAATTGATTCACGTCATTATTTTCTCCTCTTACTTCCATTTGAAGAAATGCTTCATCTGCAATAACATTTCTGCCACTACCTGCTTGAAGTGTACCGACATTTACACGAGATGCGCCTTTTTCATGACGTTCGATTGCATATACTTGTTGAACAAATGTTGCTGCAGCGAGTAAGGCATTGCGACCGTCTTGAGGTTGCGCGCCTGCATGACTTGAAACACCATTTATTTGAACATCTAATTTAGTAGAAGCTAAGAAACCTTTTACGGATGTGATGATTTCATTGGATTTAGCATTTAATCCGATATGTGCGCCAACAAAGTAGTCTACATCATCTACGACACCTTGTTCGACCATAGATCTAGCACCTCGAACACCTTCTTCTGCAGGTTGAAAAATGAGTTTTATTTTTCCTTTTAGTTCAGATTCATGTTCTTTTAAAAGTTCTGCAAGACCAATACCGATAGTTGTATGAACATCATGTCCACAAGCATGCATAAAGCCTTTGTTCGTAGATAAAAATCCATTTGCTTGAGGATAATGATCGCTATCCTCATTTTCTGTAATTGGTAAAGCGTCCATATCAAACCTTAATGCAAAAGTTGGACCAGGAACTTGAGTATCTAATGTTGCAACGATTCCTGTATATCCATCTCTAAAATGTGGAAGTTCTTCGTCGAGTTGATTTAATTTTTCAATATGTGAATTAAATTCATCTTCAGTCGGATAACCCATTAAATAATCCTTATTCATTACTTCTTGACCACTTTGAATGTCATATCCAAAAGATTTTAGATAGTTCTTAACGATATTTGCAGTTCGAATTTCTAAAAATCCTACTTCAGGAAAAGCATGTAAATTACGTCTAAGTTTGATTAACTTTTGTTTAAAATCTTCGTCAAAATTCATGAATGTCACTCCTTACAAATGTCTTGTTACACCAGGACCTAAAGGTAATCCTGTTAAATAGAAAATCGTTAATAAAATAATCCAAGTAATAATAAATGCAACCGTATAAGGTATCATTAATGAAATAAGTGTACCTATACCAGCCTTTTTATCGTACTTATTTAAGAAAGCTATAATGACGACAAAATAAGGATTCAAAGGTGTAACAATGTTAAATGATGAATCAGCTACACGATAAGCTGCTTGAGTAAAACCTGGATGAATACCAAGTTGCATAAACATCGGTACAAAAACGGGTGCTTCTAACGCCCACTTAGCTGAACCGGATGTGATTAATAAGTTGAGACATGCTGTGAATATAATGTATAACAAGATGAGCGGTAATCCTGTTAAATGAATACTTTTCAAGAAATCAGCACCATTTACAGCAATCCAAGTAGCCATATTAGACCATTGGAAGAAACTGATGAATTGTGATGCAGCAAATATGAGTACAATATAGCCTGACATGTCATTAACAGCTTGTGTCATAAATTTACCTACATCGTGTGTGCTTTTAATCTTTTGGTCAACAATACCAAATGTTGTGCCGACAACAAGGAAGAAACCTAGTATGACAGGTACAATTCCTGCTAAAAATGGAGATTCAAGTATGTCGCCTTTTTCACCTAATAAAGGACTGTTTGGTATTAATAAACCAACAACAAATATAAGTATATAAATTGCAGCTGCTATTAAAGCGTAAATGAAAGCTTTTTTGGCAGTAGGTGAGTCTTCATGTTCATCTAAATCTTCAATATGTCCATTATATTCACCTAAACGTGGTTCTATAATTTTAGTCGTCACTTGTGCACCTACAAAGGTTAATAATACTGTAGAAATAATATTAAAATACCAGTTTGCTACTGGAGATACGACCATATCAGGATCAATAATCTTTGCAGACTCAGTACTGATACCAGCAAGTAAGGCATCTGTATCTACAACTAATAAGTTAGCTGTAAATCCTGCACCAGCCGCAGCGAACCCTGCAGTTAAACCAGCTACCGGATGTCTCCCTAATTTATAGAATACCATAGCTGCTAATGGAGGAATTAAAATCGTTGCAGCATCAGAAGCAATATTACCCATAATCCCAATAAACACGACTGCATATGTAATTAAAGCTGGTGGCGCATTGACAATGGTTTTTTGAATAATGTATTCTAAAAAGCCAACTTTTTCTGCCAAGCCAACACCGATCATCATGGATATAACGAGACCTAAAGGTGCAAATCCAGTGAAATTCGTGATAAGGTTAGTGAAAATGTATTCAATACCTTCATTTGAAAATAAATTTTTTACATCCAGTGCTTTATCCGCACCAGGAGGTTTAACCGTTGCATCAAACAAACTAAAAATAAATGATAATACCATAACGAAAATAGCTAAGTATAAAAATATAAAAAATGGATGTGGCAATTTGTTACCGATTGTTTCAATTCCGTCTAAAAATCTATTAGACTTTTGCTCTTTTGTTGTCATATTACATCACCCCTTCAGGTGATTATATCATTACAAAGAATAAAAGTTCCAAATATTTAGACAATTTATCAAAATTTTTTTGATAGCTTAAACAATCGTCATACCAAGGAGGACATTTTATGGATCTAGAGGAGTATGCATGGAATGAACATGAAAGAGATCTTAAGAAAGCACATAAAGTTGAAATACCTTCTAAATATAAAGTGAAAATTCAAGATGATATTGAGAAACGAATAACTTTAGAGACATTGTTAGAAGAACTGACACAGAAAGAACTTGTCGAGTGGGCGATTACAAATGCGAAAAGATTTATTGATGATATAGATATAGGTAATGAAGAAGACAAACAGACAATTATTTCAGAAACAGAACACAAATTACAACTTAGAAAAGAAGGGCAAATTAGTGCTTATGAACTTAGACAAGCTGGATTTTTGGCGAATAAATTATCACAAAGATCACTAACAGAACAAAGTAAATATGCAGCACGTGTATACGCACAAGCAATCGCAACAGGACATATGAGAGGACATGCAATTGTATCATCAGATTATGCTGTTAAAGTGATGAATATAATATCTAACAATGATTTAAAGTTAGTGACTGAGGAAAGAAATAAACAAATCCATATAGCGAAAGATATTATGGCAAGATGAGTATTGATTGAGTTGAGGGTTTAGTAAAGCCAAGAGATAGTCGAAGTCATGGCTTAAGTGATGAATAAAGCCAAGAGATCGTCCAAGTCGTGGCTTAAGTGCTGAGTAAAGCCAAGAGATCGCCCAAGTCGTGGCTTAAGTGATGAGTAAAGCCAAGAGATCGCAAAAGTCATGGCTTAAGTGATGAATAAAGCCAAGAGATCGTAAAAGTCGTGGCTTAAGTGATGAGTAAAGCCAAGATATCGCCGAAGTCATGGCTTAAGTGATGAGTAAAGCCAAGAGATCGCAAAAGTCGTGGCTTAAGTGATGAGTAAAGCCAAGAGATCGCAAAAGTCATGGCTTAAGTCCAGAATAAAGCCAAGAGATCGCAAAAGTCATGGCTTAAGTACTGAGTAAAGCCAAGAGATCGCCCAAGTCATGGCTTAAGTCCTAAGTAAAGCCAAGAGATCGCCCAAGTCGTGGCTTAAGTGCTGATTAAAGCCAAGAGATAGTCGAAGTCATGGCTTAAGTGATGAATAAAGCCAAGAGATTGCGAAAGTCGTGGCTTAAGTACTGAATAAAGCCAAGAGACAACGAATCGTCATATCAAGATAGATAACAAAAAGGACTAGAAAATTTTCTAGTCCTTTTTGTGTTATTAATATATCATTTCCTACTCTTGATTAATAAATACATAAAGAATGGTGAGCCGATGAGTGCGGTAAAGATTCCTGCTGGGATTTCTTTTGGTAAGAAGAGTGTTCTACCGATTAAATCACTTAATAATAGTATGATGGCGCCGATTATAGCACTATAAAATATTCGGTTTCTAAATTGATGTGCACCGAGTTTAAGGGCGATGTGTGGTGCGATTAACCCAACAAATTGTATGCCACCTACATAACTCATAGATATACCGATTAAGATACTCATTGATATTAATGCAATGACAGATATGTGTTGATAAGGATTACCTAAAGCTAGTGATAAATTTCTACCTAAGTAATGAATATCAAATGATCGTGCATAATATGTCAGAACAAACATAACGATAAGCAAGATGCTTCCTACAATCATGACTTGCTGATATTCTGCTTGATGAACAGATCCTGTAATCCAAATTTGAGCTTGAGCACTGCGTTTACTTGAAGTTAATATTAGGAACATCACAATTGCTTGGCAAAGTATATTAAAGCTTATACCAATTAATATGAGACGATCTCGTTTGTAACTTTTTCGCATTGCTAAATAATATAATAATGCCGTAATAATTATTGCGCCAAACATTGAAAAGATTGGCTGATAAGCAATTGGTAATAATAAAGCTTCGGTACTTGTTGTTAACACAATAAGAAATATTAATGAACCCACATTAGCACCTTGTGATATACCAATAACATCTGGCGATGCTAGTGGATTCTTCGTAATAAATTGTAAGACACAACCTGCAATGCCAAGTGCTGCACCCGTTACAATTGCTAATAAGACTCTCGGCAGTCTTAATGTATTAATGACTAAGTTTGTATAAGGATCACCAAGTTTAAATAAGCCACTTAGTACATTTTGAGGTGCGATAAAGCTGTCACCTAGCATGAGTGTGAGTAAAGTCGTTAACATGAGCATGATAATAAGTATGATAAATTTCTTCATTCTGTTAACTCCTTACGATTAAGAATTAAATAAATGAATATTGGTGCACCAATAAGAGCTGTTGTAATACCGACTGGCAATTCTCTCGGCATTAATAAATATCTGCTTAAAATGTCGCTTAATAATAGAAGACAACCACCTAGAACACCTGATAAAGGTATGACGATAAAATGGTTATGAGATTTACATAACAATTTCGCAACATGAGGTGTAATCAGTCCTATAAAGGCGATGGGACCAGCTAATGCAACGGCAGATCCACTTAATAGAACAACAGCGATCATCGTGAATACTTTAATGGATAATATTTTAGCACCGAGTCCTTTTAATGCGTCATCACTTAGCATATAAAGATTAAGCGGCTTGGCCATGTAAATAGATATGATTAAACCAACGATAATAAATGGCCATATGTACATTAAAATATTAATATGTTTATTCGCTACCGAACCATTTAACCAATATATTAATTCTTCTATAGCTGATTCGTTATAGATCAGTAGACCTTGAGTGATAGCCATACAAAAAGCACTAATACTTGCTCCAAATAAAGTTAATTCCATCGCATTAAATGGCTTAAATGGTAATGTTGTGGCTAATATAATTAAAGTTGCAATGATGATGGTACCGATAAAAGCCATAATGGTTTGTTGAAATGCACCGTTCATCCCAAACGCAACAGTCGTAATTACAACCATTAAACTAGCACCACTATTAACTCCCATAATGCCAGGACTTGCGAAAGGGTTTCGTGTAATGGTTTGGATCATTACACCACTAATACCCATTAAAACACCGACAACCCCGCCCAATATTGCGCGAGGTAGTCTTAATTGTGTCAGTACACGTTGCTCTTTAATTGTTTCTCCATGGATATAATGTTGCCATATATCTGAAAAGGTAAAATGTTTATAGCCAAGCATCATACTTAATATGAATAGTACGATAAACATACCTGAAAATAGGAGAAATAACCAAAGATATTTATTTTTCATTTAATTTTTCCTTTAAATCATCAATCATCATATTGGCAGATAATACACCACCTGAAGTGTTCCAAACAGCATCATCTACTTTATAAACATGACCTTTTTTAGAAGCATTTAATTCTTTAAAGGCAGGATCATTTACCCATTCTTTTTCTAATGCTGAAACTTTCTTATCATCTTCTTGGAAAGTAAAGTAGAAGATGTAATCTCCGTCCATTGCTTCAATACGTTCTTTTGTAAGACCTCTTTCCGCAAAGTCGTTCTTATCTTGACCTTTAGGACGTTTAATACCAAGTTCGTCTAAGATAACACCTGAGAATGTATCTTTATGATAAATTCTTACATCACCTGGCATAAAGCGAACCATTGATACTTCTGAGTTTGCTTTATCTCCAATTTCTTCTTTTGCTTTTTTAACATGATTATCGTAATTCTTTAAGACTTCATTTCCTTTATCTTCTTTATTTACAGCTTTCGCGTATAATTTAAAGTTGTTTTTCCAGTCGCCACGTAGTTCTTTAGAGAATACAGTAGGTGCGATTTCAGAAAGTTTCTTGTATTGTGCTTCTTGTCTGAATTTATTACCGATAATTAAATCTGGTTTAAGTTTCGCAATTTTTTCTAAGTTGATTTCACTTTCTCCACCAACAGGTTCAATGTCTTTATATTTCTTCTCTAAATGCTTATACCATGGATCGCCAGCATATGAATTAGCAGCACCAACAGGTTTAACGCCCATTGAAACGAGTGCTTCTGTACCTTCATTAGTTAATACAACAACGCGTTTAGGATTGTTAGGTACTTTAGTCGTTCCCATGGCATGTTTCACTTCATGTGTATCTTTGTTTGAAGATGCCTCTTGTTTATTACCACAAGCTGCAAGCATTACAACAAGTACTACTATAACTGATAAAAGCTTTCTCATTTCTTTAACCTCTTTCTCAAGTTGAATTATGATAATGATTTTCATTTTCAATTATAAAATATTACCTTTTTTTGTCAATATATTTTTGGAATATACTTTCAGTTTAAATAAAATATATTTAAATATACTCAATAACTGGCAGTTCATGAGATAAAAATTGTAAATGGCTAATGTCATATCCGTAACTTCCGGCATATTTAAAGACGACCCAGTCACCCGTTTGTATGCTTTCAATATCATAGGGGAGACCAAATACATCATTAGGTGTACATAATTTTCCGGCTAATACGACCGTATCATTATTAATGGACTTTATTCTGTTAGATGTTGAATGCGAATGAATGACTTCAAAAGGTTGATGATGTTGCCACGCTTTTGGAAATCTAAAATGATTTGTGCCACCGTTTAATAAGACGAATGTTTGATCATGCATAGATTTAATATCGTAAACATGAGCGGCATAATAACCTATTGGACCTGTAATAAAACGACCAAGTTCAAAAGTTAAGCGTGGTAGGTGATGGATACGTGTTGCAAAATAATCAAAATCAAAACATGTTTGATCATCGTAGTCGATCCCTATACCGCCACCAACATTAATCGCATAGTCTTCCGGTAAATGTGATTGATATTGTTGCGTAAATTTAAGGGCACTTTCTATGAATGTGACATGCGCATCCTCATCTAAATTATTGCTCATAGCATGAAAGTGGAAACCTGTTAAAGTAATTTCTTCTGTGTCGTGACAGATTTGAATGGCTTCATCTAGATCGTTGTAGGGCATACCAAATTGTGTCGCGACACCAGCCATTTTTAATTTAGCTGTTGATTGAATGTTACTTAAATTAATGCGAATCATCACTTCGATTGTTTGTTGTTTGTCTTGAAGCAATGCTTGCAATGCATCTAACTCAAAGAGGCTCTCTACTTGAATAGATTTCACTTGTTCATCTAAAGCATATTCTAAATGTTGTTTCGTCTTTACAGGTCCGCCGTAAATGATTGGAATTTCTTTTGAAATAGATCGAACCTTTTCAATTTCTCCAGTAGAAGCAACTTCAAATCCAGAAACAAAAGGTGCGAGTGTTTCTAAAATTTTTATATTAGAGTTGGCTTTCACTGCATAGAAAATATCGTGTTTCGTGACAGATCTAATCCAATTGATGCGCTGTTTTAGTTCGGTTAAATCATATATATAATAATCGTGATTACTGTCTGTTAACACTTCTTTAATTCTTTCCATATTGATTCTCCTTATTTATCATAAACATGACACAGATGACCATGATGAGCAGTCCAACAACCATTGTTATATATACAATTTGTAAATTGAACTGTTCAAAGATAAAGCTTAGTAATATACCACCAAGTGGAATGAAACCTTTGTCCATCATTGAAATGGATAATACAGACCCTCTATATTTAGCTTCAACAAGCTGTTGAACAAGTATTCGATTGGTCGTTCTAAACGCTTGTGATGCCAATCCCATTATTAATAAGACAGCTGCATATAAATATGTATCATGAATAAACATTAATAATATGATGGTTAACGTAAATATCATTGCCCATCGTTTCAAACTTTTCATCGTGTTCATATTTTTAGTGCGCATAAATATGACTAAAATCATAATAGAACCAGCTGCAATCATCGCAGTAAAGAGTGAATAAATCATCGTACGGCTGCCAAATTGTTCATCTACAATGCTTGGTAGAATAATCGTATACGAAAATCCAAAAAGCATCGATAAGACACTAGACAACATGAGCATGACAATAACAGGTTGTTGTCTTAAGTACGACCATATTTTATGACGTGACTTCTTCTCGTGATGGACCTCTGGCAAAGTTTGGTTGAATAACATAACCATCAAACTCCCAATAATAGGTAGGGATAATACGATATTAGAATTCAGTTGAGCTAATAATATCCCACCTATAAATGGACCAGTTAATCTAGCTATATTTAAAATTAAAGCATTTAAACTGATTGCTTTATGTAGCTTGTCTGGTGTTACAAAACTTTGTATAAGTGCATTTCTTTGAATTGTATCGATTGCTTGGAAAAATGAACGCACCATAATAATTGAAAGGATGAGGTAGATATTCCATTTTTGCCAAAAAGCATAGACGACACATACTGTGAATAACATATTCGCACAATGGATGATGTACATGAGTTTGGTAGAGCTGACTGTATCGATAATTTTTCCGATTATAAAAGCAAATGCTAACTGTGGCATTAACCGCGCAAAATTAATATATGCAATGTAAACAGCACTACCAGTCATTTGTAACGTTATCCAATTTAATGCGATGATATCTACCCAATCGATTGTTCGAGCTATAAACTGAGAACTGACAAAACGATGATAAGGATTAAACTTTAACTTCATCATTAATGAGAAGTGGGTTGGCTTTTTGGATATAAATATCTTGATCTTTATTAGATACGCGCATCGTTAATAACGCTTTCTCGTTTATAGTCTCTTTATAAAAGGCTTTAATATCTGCTTCTGTATGTTCTATGTCTTGTGATAGTAAATCTTCAAATACGGCTTTAAATGTACGGTTAATACGTAGCCATAGCATGTTTGGATCATATGCATAATCTTCGCTAAAATGATTCACAAGTGTATTGAGGTGATTACTCATTAATGTGTTTTGTACTTTTTCATACATACCTTCAGTCGTTGCATTAGTTAAAGCGTTGCTAAGTTCTAACCAGTCAGGTACGCGAGAAGCATCAATTCGTAATCCGCCAAAGTCACGTACGTGCAGTCGTGTAGGCATACCATTCATAAATTCAAATGACATATTTTGTAGATGTGCTTCTAAGCCGACACCGTATTTCGTCATAAGTGTTAACACGGTTTCAACGAGTAATGAAACATATTGGTCAAACCAAGCAATCGGCGTTGCTGTTGCTCGAGCTGTTTCAATCATATCGACGTAAATTTTTTGGTGATGTTCATTTAACTCAAACAAACATGTCGCTGTATATAGTGATGCATGAGCAGGTATATATTGCGTATTATTTTCTCGCAATATGAATGATAAATTACGTTGTTTATCTACTTCGTCATGAATGTAAGTCATTCCGCCATATTCTAATACAGGTAAGCTGATTTCATTAAGACGGTCGTCAGTCTTATAAATATATTTGAAATATTCACCGATATTTTTAGAATTGATAATACTGTTGTTACTAATAGAACGTATTGTTGACGTCATTTGTGAATTGACGGGCAGTTTGATAATCGGTGTAATCGTATCTAAAGGACAAACAGTTCTAAATGATGATGTACTTTTTACGAGACCACCAGTATGTTGAAGCGGTATAATATTTTGAGATTGAATCTCTTCTGCATAAACTTGTGGTATGACATGTTCGAATTGAAACGGATGAACAGGTATCAAATCATAATCTTCAGGAATTTCTCCTAAATAACCACTAAAGTCTGCTAAAATTTTTATCTCAGAAGCTTCTAAATTATTATATAGAAAGCCTTTTTTCACGAATAACCAGTTTAATTTGAATGCATGATTATATTCAGGTGAATATTGCATCACTTCTTTGAAAGACAATCCTAACTTTGTCTTAGCGCATGGATGAATGTTATGTCCTGTAATCACATATTGCTCACTATGTAATAATGGGTGGTCACTTTTAGATGTATAAGAACAGTGAATAAAGCTAATGGCTTGGTTGATGAGATGATTTTCAATTTCAACACGCAATTTGTGGTAATCGTGATGTTCATCGCTAAAATGATTAAGCCAATCTATTAATTCAAGTGGATCTTGAACAAAGCGAGTTGTTATATCATCTGTAATTTGTACGCGATGGTTCGCTTTATCATATGTGATAAATATAGAATCGGTAATATATAAAGTAGTGATTGTTTTAATAGATTCTACATGATGTATAGGAGGTGTGACTTCTTCATATAAGCATGTTAATAATTTCTTAAATGTTGTATGAATGCTGTCTTGAATACATTGCTCTATATAGTGATGTTCGTATTTATCTGTATGTTGATATACCTCTTTAGTCCAACTCATTTTATTTGGCCTCCATATATAACGGGTTATTGATATTTGTATATTGATAATCGTAACCTTCAGCGAAGATTCTCATTTTTAACAGTGATTTAATGTTAAAGGTTGGTTGTTCTAAAATATTGATGTCTGGTGCACTATGAACGTGATGATCGGCTATCATATTTCGAATGATTTGATAACCTTTTGTGCTGTCATAGCCATAAGTAGCCAACACTTGTATAAGCTGAAACAGATGATTGTATAACACTGCATGAGAGAATACAGATAACAAATCTTCAAATGAGTCAGTAATCAAACCTGTTGAATCATCGATATCTATATTTCTTTCATATAATCTCACGCCACCAAAGTCTCTTATATAAATAGAAATAGGCATGCCATCTTTAATAATGACAGTGCTATTTTGCATATGTGCTTCTAAACTAATACCTTCTTCAAGCAATAATCTATAAGTAGCTTCTAATAAATTATGTGTATACTCTGTTAAGAATAATTGAGTTGCAGAATCAAATGACATATCTTGTGTTTGCATAATTGTTTCAATACATTCAATGAGTATAGGTTTTCTTGAAACAAAGCTATCAGTAATCAGACTGCCGCATACTAATTGGTGAGCACCTTTCTGTTCAGGTATACGGCTTCTTAACATAAAGCTACATTTATTAGCGTGTGCTTGATTGATGTTTAAATAACTGCCTGCTAAATCTTTTTGAATATAGCTATTATCATAACCATTTGAACGATAAATGCGTTCCACAACATCACTGAGAATAATACCGTTACGTATAGAAGCGGGGGACACATTTCTTACTGCGCTTGTCGCTTGTGCATTGACAGCAGTCTTAACAATGCAATTTAATTCTTGTGCTTCTAAAGTTCTAAATGATAATAATGGATTACTTTCAACTGCTAAATCGTATAACGGAATCATGAACTGTTGTTCGAAACATGTTTCAAACTGTGGTAACAGAAAATGTTTCAATTGCCATTCATGAATAAACAGTAATGCATAGTTTTCAAATTTAATGCCATGTTCTTTACAATATGTATTAATTTTCTTTTTAAAAGTCTCTAATGCAGGTGATTGATAGATATTGATTTCATCTATAAAATCTTTATTGCACAATAGAGGAATGACATTCACCGTTTGTCTGAATTCTGGTGAAAACTTAATAACATCATCTACAGAGAATCCTAATTTCGTCTTAGTCATGGGATGAAAAGGATGTCCCTCAGTAACACTTTGTTCAAAAAAGACATCCGATATATTCTCTTGTTCAATAAACTCAAAAATATTTTGATAACGGTGACCATATTGTTGATGATCACGTTCGAATTGAATATAGCTCAAAGTGAGATTACGAATAGAGTCTTGAATTTCGTGTACTAAGCGTTCATCATCATAAATGACATCTTGATCAATATCTTCAAAATTTGATAATTGATCAATACGTCGCGTGATTTCACGGTATGCTTTCTCGTATAAAGTAGTTATTTCTTCTTCAGAAAAATCTTGAAAATATTGACGTATTTCTTGTATCTGTTCGTTATATACGATTTCCAAAAAGATCAACTTCCTTTTCAAATAATTTATATAGTGAGAATCATTCTCAATTATAGGAGGTTTGAATAGTTTGTCAATGATAGAACATAATAATAAAAAATCACGATAAATTATATAAAATTATTATTTTTATACTTTAGTTAGTCTAAAAAGATTAGAATGTGATAAAGACAATTGAATGAGCTACTGATTTTTTATAATTTCTGTTACTATGAAGAAAAGTATGTGTATAGTGAAATATCATATATGAGATTGAATATAAGGGGATTTAGCGATGAATAAAGTAAAATCTTTAATGCAAAAAATGGGTCATGTACAAAATAGAATAGTCTGGCTAAATAAACCTAAAATGGAAAAAGCTTTATCTGGATATACGTCCTCAGAAGTTCATTGTATAGAAGCTATCCATAATATAGAAAATCCAAATGTTAAAAAAATATCAGATGACTTATTTATGACACGAGGCGCAATAAGTAAATTAACGAAAAAACTCATTAAGAAAAATGCGATTACGGTATATCAAAAAGATGACAATAAAAAAGAAATATACTTTGAGTTAACAGCAGAAGGAAACCGAATATATAATAGTCATTTAGCATTACATGATCAATTTTTAGAAAGAGACAAACCATTCTTTGATGACATAACAGAAGAAGAATTTGAAACATTGAATCGATTTTTTGATAAATATAGTGACTACTTAGATCAAGTCATTGAGAAAGAAAAAGCGTGAATAGAATGTAGATAAAAGCTGAGACATCCATGTCTCAGCTTTTTTGGATTTAAGGGATAGTGGCATTTCTAAGGGACATTATTCGGGATTCTGTCTCTAACAAAATTCCCCTTCTAATATTATTTTTTGTTGACTAGGAAACAAAACGCTCTTATAATGTTTCTGTGGAAACAAAATATAAAGGAGTTAATTTATGTCTTCTCAACAATTAGAACGCATTCCTAAAAGCACAATGATAGCGGCATGGGCCATTGCTTTAGGTGCTATTATGCCCATGCTCGATTCAACAATGATCAATATTGCGATTAATGATTTAACGAAATACTTTGATACATCCCTTAATTTTATTCAATGGGGTGTTACGGGATATATTCTTGCTATGGCAGTTGCTGTGCCGTTTTCTGGTTGGTTAATGGACCATTTTGATGGTAAGCGAGTATATATTAGTGCTGTCGTTACGTTTGGAATCATTTCAGTATTAACAGGATTAAGTCCAAATATCTTTTGGTTTATTCTATTTAGACTCGTTCAAGGATTTAGTGCAGGTATCATTTCAACGCTTATGGCTACACTGCTTGTTAAGACAACCGGCCAAGATAAGATTGGTAGAGTTATGGCTATTGTAAGTATTCCTATGATACTTGGTCCTATATTAGGTCCAGTAGTTGGTGGCTTTATTATTCATTATGTCTCTTGGCAATGGATATTTTATTTGAACATCATTGTCATGATTATTATCACACCAGTTATGATTAAACGATTACCGTCATATGAACCTTTTAATAAAGGTAAGAAACTAGATTGGTTTGGCATAATTAATTTATCTTTAATCAGTATTACGTTAATTTACGGCATTACACATGCTACTGAAACAGCTTCGTTTACAAATATTGAAACTGTGCTCGTGCTGTCGGCGAGTATCATACTTATCGTGATTTATTTGATATACAATCGAATTAAAGATTATCAAACTGTATTACCAACTAATTTGTTTAAAAATCGTAACTATGCAGCTTCAAGTAGCGGCTTATTTCTAGCCAATTTAGCGATTATGGGACCGATGATTATTTTCCCGCTATTCTTTCAAAATTTTAAAGGTTTTAATACGATTGAATCGGCTATTGCATTAATGCCTCAAGGAATAGGTATGTTATTGGCGAGACCTTTGATAGGTAAATTAACAGATCAGTATGGTGCTAAAAAAGTGATATTGGTAAGTTTAATATTATCGATTGTTGCTTCAATACCATTTGTATTTGTAGACGGCAACACATCAATCATCATATTAAGTATGCTGCTTTTATTACGAGGAATAAGTGTTGGTGGGATACTTCTACCATTTACAACAAATACTTATGCAGATTTAAAAGTCGAACAATTACCACAAGCAGGTATTACGATTAATATTGTAGAAAATATTGGGTCCAGCTTTGGTTCCGCATTGATTGCAACAGTCGTCGCAACAATATCTATCCATAATCATATAATGGCATTTCACATTGGATTTCTAGTTCCAGCAATTGTATTTATATTATTGCTTATATGTTGGGCGATGATTCCTTCTAAAAGTGTGAAAGCATAAAAAGAGATGTTTCATATGAAACATCTCTTAGTGGATATCTTATTATTTATCAGTTTTACGTTTTCTGAAGAATAATAAACTACCTAATATTGCGAATAATGTACCGAATAATGTTGTAGTTATCGCTTCTTTTTCACCTGTATTTGGTAATTGTTTCTTATCATGCTTAGCATTTGATTGAGTTTTGTTCTGAGCATGAGATGTAGATACTTGAGTAGCAGTTACTTTCTTTTCAGTATTATTTATTTGAGTAGCTTTTACTGCTTGTTTAGTGTCGTCTACTTTAGGTTGTTCAGCTGGCTTAGCAGGTTCGTCTACTTTAGGTTGCTCAGCCGGTTTAGTAGTGTCGTCTACTTTAGGTTGTTCCGCCGATTTAGTAGGCTCGTCTACTTTAGGTTGCTCAGCAGGTTGAGTAGGCTCATCTACTTTAGGTTGTTCCGCCGGTTTAGAAGTATCGTCTACTTTAGGTTGTTCCGCCGGTTTAGTAGGTTCATCCGCTTTAGGTTGTTCTGCCGGTTTAGTAGGCTCGTCCACTTTAGGTTGTTCAGCTGGCTTAGTAGGTTCATCCGCTTTAGGTTGCTCAGCTGGTTGAGTTGGATCTTCTACTTTACCGTCTTTATTAATAATAGACTGTATCCAGTTATAAATTTCATGTGTTATAGGAGTCATTAAAGTTCCATATTCATTGCCTGTTGTATCATAACTAAATACACCAATAACATCGTCAGTACCTTCAAGAATAATAGGACTTCCAGATTGTCCAGAATATCCGTACATCGATAATTCAACTGTTCCTTTAGGTTGTTTTTGAATGATAGTACCATCAACCCAATATTGGTCTATTGATTCTTCATTTAAATCAACTGGATAACCTTGTGATTCTATCTTTTTACCAAGCATTTCTTTATTAAATGGTTTAATGTTATAAGGGTTTATTTCACTTATAGATTCTGGCATATCATTATGTGGTTCTACTTCAATAATTCCGATATCATAACGTAGCAATGGAGATTCAATGTATTGTGGCATAACATGCATCGCTTTAATTTTGTAGCGACCAAACTTTTCAAATTCACCATGTCTACCTGGTGAAACATACCCACCAGTTAAATATCCTCTTGGGTAATTATTACTATAAATAACATGACCTGCTGTTAGGATATAATTTTCTCCAATAACTAATCCAGTACCATTAGCATGTTTTAAGTTTTCGATTTGACCTTTATAATTACCATTTTCCACATAAATATAAGCAGTTCTGTTACGGACCTCATAGTTTTCTAATTTTCTACGAGTATCAATTAAAGCACCATCCTCATCAAAGTGAGGGTCTTTTGAAGTATCATATCGGAAATTAGGATCTGTGAAATATGCATCTTCTTTTTCTTCTTCGGCAGTAAGTGCTGTCGGAGTAGGTTGTGCTGTTGCATTATTTTCTGTTGAAGTAGGTGCAGGTTGAGTTGTATCTTCTTTAGTACTTGATGTTGTATTACTAGTAGTATTTTCAGTTACATTATGCTCAGAAGGTGATGCTGTTGGCTCACTATTAGCTTCGTTAGCAGCAGCATTACTATCTGTTTCTTTGTTTGCTTCAACTGAATTTGTCGCTTCATTTGTATTTGTTGAATTGTCTTTATTCTCTATATTATTTGATTCATTTGAAGTATGTGTTTCTTCATGAGCTACAGCTGGGTTTGACTCAGTTGATGCATTGTTCTCGCTGGCATGAGTGACAGTTGGATGAGATAAGAAAAATACACCTGCGATAATAACAGGTAACTTTACTAATCCCGTTCTAAAGTTGATAAAGTTTTTATTCATGTAAAACTTCCTTTCTTGGATGATACCCATAATATACAAAAATTTCCATGCTAGCGCAATACGAAATGATTATTATTCTCAATTATTTTAGAAATATTTTACAAATTTGTGAATTAAGGTAGGAGAGGTGTGAAAGAAAGGTATGACTAGCAACATAGGAGCCGCGAATATTGCAAGACGAGCATGACTAGCAACATAGGAGGCCCGAATATTGCAAGACGAGGATGACTAGCAACATAGAACCCCCGAATATTGCAAGACGAGGATATCTAGCAACATTCGGGGGCATTTTTACACTCTAATTCAATATCCTATTCCAACGCGTGATTGGATATATTCGTCAGACGATATTTGATTG
Source organism: Mammaliicoccus sp. Q-M61 (assembly GCF_022386055.1). Taxonomy (NCBI): domain Bacteria; kingdom Bacillati; phylum Bacillota; class Bacilli; order Caryophanales; family Staphylococcaceae; genus Mammaliicoccus; species Mammaliicoccus sp. Q-M61. The sequence goes on along the minus strand of NZ_JAJNJL010000006.1, from coordinate 134,868 downwards.
TAAACGAAGTCTGCTGTGTCTGGTACAGATATTTTTACAGCATTCTCTGGTAAGTAGTTTCGTTCGACTCTGTATTGTCCGATTCTTTCGCCATCTGGTAAATAGGTTGGACATACGATTGTCCAATCTAAATCTGAATCTTTAAGTATTGTATAAACTTTATGATGTTCTTCTGCTGCGCGGGTTGTTCGTCTTTTTGATTCGTTTGATTGATAGCGCAATAAATTCTCGTCAGTTCGGCTTTGTAATATACCAGCAGTACCTACTGTAATGATGCGTTTAATGCCTTGTTGTGACATTGTATCTATAATTAATAGCATAGCTTCTGATAATGTAGTGGAGCCATCTGTACTTAATGCACTTACAATAATGTCATTACCTTCAGCTGCTTTTTGAATATCATTTGGATTTAATACATTTCCTTCGATTAGTCTCACAGATTGATGATCGACGCTTAATTTATTTTTATCACGAACGAGTACGGTTACGTCATGACCGTCCGATAGTGCATGTGTTAATACTTCTTGTCCAACTCTGCCTGTAGCACCTAAAATTAATATTTTCATTTGTATTGCTCCTTTTAAAAAAGTTCTTATTTTAATGATAGACAATTTCGGGTATATATACTAGACATCAAACTTTTGAAAAGGTGGTTATGTATGAAATTAAGTAAAATAGTGAAATACGCTGGTATCATTTCAGCACCGTTAGTTGGTGGTAGACTAATCGGTAAATATGCTGTTCAAAATGCACGTAAAGATTACTCTAAAAATAAAAAACCACCATTTTCACCACCGGGTTATATATTCCCAATTGTATGGCCGATATTATATTTAAGCATGGGTATCGCACATTCGATTATAACGAAAGAACACGCAGCTAAATCAACTCAGACAGCTTATTATAGTCAATTAGGTTTAAATTACTTATGGTCAATACTGTATTTCAAATATAAATTAAGAGGCACAGCGCTGATTGAAAGTTATGTATTATTGAGCGCAGTCATATTAACAACTGTTCAATTTTATAAAGTGAATAAGACAGCAGGATTATTATTAATTCCATATGTTTGCTGGTCTGCTTATGCCTCATATTTAACAACAGGTAATTGGGCACTTAATAAAGATAACCCGAGATATACGGAGAAATAGGGAATACACCTAGTAGGAAAAATACAATTAAGCATATATTTTAAGCGGGATTACTCAATAGAGTACCCGCTTAAAATATGTCTGTATAAAAAATAAAATCATAACGATTGCCTTGATTGTCTGAGCAGTCGTTATGACGGTATATAGCGAATTATTCTGAAGATTGAGCTTCCAACTTTTCTAGGATGCCTTTAATAATTTCTTTCTCATCTGATAAATTAAACTCTTCAGATGAGATTTTTTGGCTAATAGACTGTGAAACATATAACAAATCATCACTAATATCTTCATAATAGCCTTTCCCGTTGTTGTTAACCATGGTTCTACCTCTTTCTCTAGTATAGCTATATATGTAATACCCAGAAAATATAAAATAATAACAAAAAAAGTAATTTAATTATTGGAAATACAAAATAATAATTAATTTGTTTACTTTCTGAAACAAATTATACACAAAAAGAATGGTTTTGAAAATCAATTAAAGTTAATGTGTTTTTTGGTTTTGCGGAATTTTTTATAAATGATTAATCTATAAAAAACACACCATATCTTAATTGATATGGCGCGTTATTATAAGTTTTTATGAATTATCAGCATTGGACTGATTCATTAATATTTTAATATGTTGATCAAATTCTTTAATGATATTCTCAGGTGTAACGTTATTTTGTACAAATGATTTTCTATAAAGCCATCCGTATACAAACATATTAATAAATAGAATAAAATCTTCACGATTTATATTGAATTCACTATTTTTATGGATATCTACTAATTTACTGTTAAATACGACTGCAAGTTCTTTATTGTGCTCTAAAATCATCTCTGTAAAGTTGGATGGTGCAAATGATAATTGAATGTAGAATTTTACTAAGTACTCTGAATCATAAATATATTCTTGAAAAAACTTTATGAGTTCTTCATGAGCATTATGAGGTTGTGTATCAATACTTTTGATTAATTTCATACCTTTATTCATACATCTTTCAATACATTGTTCATACAATTCATCTTTACTTTTGAAATAGTTATATAAACTTGCTTTTTTAATACCTAATTCATTGGCAATATTATTTAGTGATGTTCCATAATAGCCCATTTCAGAAAAGGTTCTCATACTTATTTGAATGAGTTTCTCAGATGTATTATTCACTTCATTTGCCTCCTTTACTTCCTATGAATAACTATACAGGAAAATACACTAAAAATCACTCGTAAAAACGTTTACATTTCACACAATAAATTACGCATTGCCTTTTTCTCTGAAAATGATATACTATTTTTACAAACTACCGTTCGTTAGGGAGAGGGATTATGGAACTTTTATTGTTATTTTTTATCGTTTATCCAATTGCTATGTCGATTTTTTGGATAATCGGAACTTTGATTTACTATGTTTTTATTGAAAGAAAGTTGAAAGCTAAGCATATTAATTATCAACCACAAGAAGGGATTTCATTTATTATCGCTTGTTACAACGAAGCGAGTACCATTGCAGAAACGATTAAGAATTTAAATGACCTCTCATATCCGATTAAAGAAATTATTGCTGTTAATGATGGGAGCTCGGATAATACAAAGGCAGAATTATTAAGACTTAAACAAGTGTACAAAATTAAGTTTATTAATTTAGAGGAAAATAGGGGTAAAGCAAATGCGTTAAATATTGCAGCTCAATATGCTCAATATCCATATTTGATGTGTGTGGATGCAGATACGATTATCGACGATGATGCACCGTATTATATGGTGGAAAGTTTGGTTGATGATCCAACAATCGGAGCAGTAACAGGGAACCCACGTATTAGAAATAAATCTACTTTACTAGGGAAAATTCAAACAATCGAATATGCAAGTATGATAGGCAGTATAAAGAGAGCACAAACGATTAACGGATTTGTTAATACGATATCTGGTGTGTTTACGTTATTTAATAAAAAAGCACTAGAGAAGAATCAATATTGGGATACGGACATGATTACTGAAGATATTGCCGTGTCATGGAAGTTTCATTTATCAGGATACAAAATAAAATATGAACCGAGAGCGTTATGTTGGATGCTTGTGCCTGAAACATTTAAGGGGTTATGGAAACAAAGGGTAAGATGGTCCCAAGGTGGACATGAAGTGATTTTAAGAGATTTTAAGAACATGTTTAAAGTAAGAAACGTTTCATTATGGTTGTTATTTATTGAACAAATTCTTTCTGTAATATGGGTCTATGGCATAGTTGTTATCTTATGTTACACACTACTTCGATTAAACTTCTTGGATTACTACTTCTATAATTATCAATTAAATATCTTCTTAATATCAGCATTCTTACTGACGTTTATTAACATTATTCAATTTACTATTTCTTTATTAATTGATAGTAGATATGAAAGAAAAAATAATTTATTTCTCATATTTTTAAGTTGGTATCCAACTTTTTATTGGTTAATCAATGCGATTGTCGTCGTAGTTGCATTTCCAAAAGCACTTAAAAGAAAAAAAGGAGCGTTTGCTACATGGACAAGTCCAGACAGAGGGAACATAAAAGAGTAGAATCAAATTTAAATATTTTTAGAGAGTCAATCGTATTTATAGCATCATCAATATTATGGCTATATTGCATAACAGTATTATTTGTAATGGTAGGTTCGTTATTACCGATAGACAATCATTTTATACAAATTGTAAGAGTAATATTGAATCTTGAGAAAGGTGATATTGTCTCGATTTTTAATTATTTTGTGATTGGGTCAATCATCATTGCAGTATATTTGATGATTACGTTTCTATTCAACGTTAGAAGAAAGAGAGCTGTACCACATGAGAATTATTAAGATAAGTCTTAAGTGGTCGATGATGATAGCTTTGATATTATTCATGTTCATTTCTAGTGATCAATCAGCACTTGCTAAGAAACAAAAAACACTTGGTGGCGAGAAAAATGGATGTCTTGCATTAAACTATCACCGCGTACGAGAAGACACATGGATAGATAAATTATTATCAGCATTCTCAAATAGTAAAGAATTGAAAATTTATAGTGTCACTGACACGCAATTCGAGTCTCATATTAAATGGTTAAAAGAAAAAAATGCTCAATTTTTATCTTTAGATGAATTCATTCATTACAAAGAAAAAGGTAAGTTCCCTAAAAATTGTGTGTGGTTAAATTTTGATGATATGGATCAAAGTATTTATGAAAATGCCTTTCCAATAATGAAAAAATACGATGTCCAAGGAACTGGTTTTGTAATAACGGATCATGTAGGTGACCCTGATTTTCATAATATTCGTATGTCTCCTAAAAAAGAATTACTCGAAATGAAGAATAGTGGTCTATGGGATTTTGCTTCGCATACACATGATATGCATACTATGAAAAAAGAAAAATCAAAATTTGTAGCATATGCTGAAAAGCGGAACATTAAACAGGATATTGATAAAAGTACGAACTATATTAAAGATGAACTAGATGGAAATGAACAAGCGATCGCATATCCGTACGGTCAAGCAAACGATAAATTAATTAAACAACTTGATCACGATACATCAATCAAGTATGGATTTACATTGGAAGAAAAAGCAGTTGTTCCAGATAGTGATAATTTTTACATTCCAAGAGTTATGGTAAGTGATGACGCTTTTAACAAGCTTGTTAAGAAATGGGAAGGATTTAATCATGAGTAAAGGAAGATATATTGAATTTATATATTTAAGAACATTTTTATGTTTATTAATTGTACTAACACATGTTTTTACCGAGTTTACAAATACAAATGAACCTGATAATTTACAATTACAAGTCTTATATTGGATCAGAATGATCTTAATTATCGGGACACCTTCATTTATTATATTGTCTCAACTATTAACGACGCTAAATTATAATGAAAAATTAAAAACAGGCTATTTAAGAACACGACTAAAATATATATTATTACCTTACTTAATTATGGGTGCTTTCTATAGTTATTCTGAATCACTTAAATTAAATGATTCATTCTTAACGCAATACACAGAAAATGTTATTCAAGGTAATTGGTATGGATACTTTATTGTAATCATTATTCAGTTCTTCTTGTTAAATTGGATTATCTATCGAATAAACGCAAAAATACTTTTTTCAAAATGGAGCCTTATCATTTCGTTTATGATCAATACAATCTATTTGTATAGCTACCAAAATGTTGAACCTGTTAGAGAGTTTATAAGTCACTATTATCCATTTAGTCCTGAAACATTTATAATTGGTTGGTTATTTTATTACTTTTTAGGTTCTTACGTAGGTCATAATTATCAAGCCATTAAAGCTTTCGTATCAAAATACATCGCTTTAATTGTATTTTTAGCTATTGCTGCATACATAGCTTTTGTATTTGTAGGAGAACATGATTATTGGATGGTTAGTAGTATGGACTATCGTATTTTATTATATATTACTTTTGCATTTTTAATTTTAATTAACTTTAGCACACAGTTTGATGAATTTATGTTTAGTTCTGTTGAATTGATTAGTAGATATTCATTTTTCGTTTATTTACTACATCCGATTATATTGGAATATATGTTCCAATATACAAGTATATTTGAAGAACAAACATTCATCTTTATTCCAATATCATTATTGTTTATTGTGGGATGTTGTCTCGGGATTGGAATTTTATTAAGAGAATTTCAAATTTTTAAATACGTAATGGGCAGACAACCTTATAACAAATAAATATCTATATAAAAAAGCAAGTTATCTCACAAACGAGGTAACTTGCTTTTATCTGTATTATGCTGTTTTGTATGATGATTTCTTAAATTGATATACGATGAAACCTATAATAAATCCGACAACGGCTGGTAATACCCAACCCATTCCAATCGTGAAGAACGGTAAGAATTTTTCGCCAAAAGTGATAACTGCATGTGCAAAACTTGTATTTGCGATGAATTCAGGACTTGCTTTAATACCATCAACAAATGAAGCAATCATTGTAAAGTATGTCGTGAATTGATAAACAATTTTTGAATGATTAAAGAATGAACTGAATAATGTTAGCAAAATAATTGTAATCGCTAATGGATATAAAAACATTAATACTGGTGTAGAGTATTCAATAATTTTTGTTAAACCAACATTAGCAAATATACATGAAATAATACTTACAACTGTTGCAAACATTAAATAGTTTTGCTTTGGAAATAGTTCTGTGAATGTTTCTGAAAAGGCTGTGATTAAGCCTATAGCAGTCTTTAAACAAGCTACGATAATGATAAGAGATAGTAATATGATGCCGTAATCACCTAAATAATATCGTGCGATTTGAGCTAAAGCTATGCCACCATTTTCACTCGCTTTGAAATGACCTAAACTCATCGTACCCATAAATGCTAATAAACTATAAATAATACCCATTAAAATAATGCTAATCGTACCAGATTTAAACGTTTCTTTCGCAATATGATTTGGGTTTGTAATACCTAACTTTTTAATTGTTGATACGATGATAATACCGAATGCAAGTGCAGCTAAAGCATCTAGCGTATTATAACCATCAATGAAACCTTTTAATAACGCGCTATTTTCATAATCAGGAGTAATATTAGCATTTGATACTTGCCCAATTGGATTAATAAACGCTAATAAAATCAATAAGCCTAAAAGGACTAAAAATACAGGATTTAAAAATTTACCGATATATTCTAGAATTTTTGAAGGTTTTTTTGAGAAAAACCAAGCAACTAAGAAGAATAAAATACTAAATATCGATAAATATAATGTGACAGATGAATCTGAAATAAACGGTGTAAATGCAATTTCAAACGATGTCGTCGCAAGTCTAGGTAACGCATAGAACGGTCCGATTACAAGATAAAGTAATATTGTGAAGATATAAGCGTATTTGCGATTCACACGTGTCGTTACTTCAAAAATACCATTCGTTTTAGAAATACCAATTGCGATAATACCTAAGAACGGTAAACCAATCGCAGTAATTAAGAAACCAATATTGGCCGTTAAAACATTAGATCCCGCCAATTGACCTAAATGAATAGGGAATATTAAATTACCCGCTCCAAAAAATAAGCCAAAAAGTAAGGATCCAATATATATATTTTCTTTAAAAGTCAGTTTGTTTTTCATGATGATAAATTTCTCCTATTTTTTTAATCAACTTCACTATCTTAATGCGTATTGTAAGAAGATGTCAAATGGGTATTGAGGATAAACAAAGAAAGAGCCTAGAACAACGATGAATGTTGTTCTAGGCTCTTTTATGATTTTATTGTGGCGCTAACGATCGAGATTCAAAAACAAGATTGTTAGCGGACCGAAATGCAGGTGAAATAGTGTGAATTTGCACTAAATGAGCTATCTAACGCTCAAGACTTAAAAACAAGATCGTTAGAAATTCTAACGTTCAAGAAAGTGAAACAAGATCGTTAGCCCACCGAACTCCACCGAAATCCACCCAATCTCACAAATTTCTAGTTATTTCTCATCTCATACAGCAACCCTTGTGCTGCTTCTAGGTTTGGCTTATCCATATTTTTAAGTGCTTCTGTTATAAGTTGGATTTCATTACCTTTTGCACCGATTTTAATTGCTAATGATTTATAGTGTAGGTTCATATGTCCTTGCTGTATGCCTTCTGATACGAGTGCGCGACATGCTGAAAAGTTCTGTGCTAGTCCGACTGCTGCTACAATGTGTGCTAATTCTTGTGCTGTTTTAACGCCTAGTAAGTCTAACGTAACTTTAGATATAGGTAAGAGGTCTATGCTTCCGCCAATAATGCCAAGTGTTAATGGTAATTCTATAGCACCTATTAAGAATTGGTTATCTCTATCATATTTCCAAGTTGTTAAACTTCTATATTGTCCGTCTTTACTTGCATAAGCATGAGCACCTGCTTCGACACTTCTTGTATCATTACCTGAAGCTAATACAACTGAGCTAATACCATTCATAACACCTTTGTTATGAGTTACTGCTCTATATGGGTCGATGTGCGCTAATACAGATGCTCTTTCCATACGGTGTGCGACTTCTGAACCACTTACATCACCTTTATCCAAATCTGAAACGGCAATTTTACCTTCAATGCGAATAACAGATGTTGTTGAATAGTTTGAAAGGATACTCATTAGTATGTTTGTATCGCTTAATTGCGTTTCTAAATAGTGCGCAATTCCTTCAAGAATGGTATTGATAATATTAGCACCCATTGCATCTCGCGTATCGATATGAACTTTTAAAGAAAGCATGCCTTCTTCAGGAAATTCATCCGTTTCAATTTTACGGTAACCGCCACCTCTTTTAAGGATAGAAGGGTAGACTTGATCGGCTACTTGGTGGATATCTGATTCTAAACTTAAAATATCTTTAGATAGTTGAGCAGTATCTGTAACATTATCAAATACGATTTGACCTAATTTAATATTGTCACTTTGAACGACTTTAAGACCACCAGATTTGTTGAAAAGTTTAGAACCGAAACTTGCTGCTGCGACTACTGAAGGCTCTTCAACCATCATAGGTACAGCGTATGCTTTATCTTCTACTATAATTTCAGGTAAGACACCTACTGGTAGGGTACCTTGACCAATGACATTTTCGATTAAATTCTCTAAAAGTTCTTTATCTATTTCTGAATTATTGAGTAATATTTGCTCAGTTTCTTCTTTAATCCAACCATGATCTTTTAATTGTTGAATTTTTTCATGTCGTGATAAGTGTCTGAAATCTTTCGTTAAAGGTTTCATTAAAGTCCTACTCCTTTTTCTATCATTAATGCTATACCTAAGCCACCACCGATACAAGCAGTCGCGACACCTGTTTGTTTATCTTCTTGTTTTAAGGCATGTGCAAGCGTTGTAACTAATCTTGAGCCGGTTGAGCCTAGTGGATGACCTAAAGCAATCGCGCCACCATAAATGTTAAATTTCTCATCTGGAATGTTCAGATTCTTTTTAACAGGAATACTTTGTGCTGAGAATGCTTCTGTCATCTCGACTAAGTCGATATCTTGAATTGTCTTTCCAGTCTTGTTTAATAGTGACTCTACAGCATAGAAAGGTGCATAACCCATGTATAATGGATCACAGCCGATTTCAGCATGTTGTCCGACAGTTGCTAAGATTGTGTAGCCGTGTTCTTTAGCATATGATTCACTCATTAAAATTAAAGCAGAACCACCGTCACTTAAAGCTGAAGCGTTACCCGCAGTCACTGTACCGTCTTCTTTGAAAATTGTTTTTAATGTTCCAAGGTCTTCCATTGTACTTTCTGGTCTAATTAATTCATCTGAAGTCATTGTTTCACCATTAACATCTTCTAATGAAACGATTTCTTCGTTAAATTTACCAGCTTTAGTTGCTTTATCAGATTTTAAGTGTGAATTTAAAGCAAACGCATCTTGTTCTTCACGCGAAACTTCATATTTAGTTGCAATTGCTTCTGCAGTTAGGCCCATCGCCATATTATGAAAGACGTCTGTTAAACCATCATGCATGAAACTTTTAACAGGTGCGTCGCCTTTTTTAAGAATAAGGTCTGGTGTGTTTGTCATACTTTCAACGCCACCAACAGCAACAACATTTGCTTCACCAAGTTGAATAAGTTGTTTCCCTAAGATGATAGATTTAAGTCCTGATCCACAAACTTCGTTTACTGTCATACCAGGTGTTTCGTATGGTAAACTAGCATTTACAGCAATTTGTCTAGCAGCATTTTGTCCCGTACCTGCTTGAACAACGTTACCGAAAATAACATTCTCGATATCTTTAGGATCTAGTTGAATTTTATTAATTGCAGATTTTAAAGCAGCAGTCCCTAATTCTACTGCAGAGTAGTTACTCAACCTTCCTCTGAATTTTCCTACAGGTGTTCTTTGAGCACTTACGATTACAACTTTATTCATATTTAATGTTCTCCTTAAAAATTTATTTATTAATAATTGTCAATATTTAATGTAGTTTGATATCATTCAATATATAAAATAACATATTGAGAGGAAATTATTATGGCAATAGGTATTGATAAATTAGATTTTTACATCCCAAGTTTTTATGTAAGTATGGAAGATTTAGCAAATGCTCGTGGAGTAGATCCAAATAAATTTAAAATTGGTATCGGACAAAATAAAATGGCCGTTAATCCAGTGAGCCAAGATATTATATCAATGGGTATTAACGCAGCTCAAGATATTTTATCTGAACAAGATAAAAAAGATATCGACATGGTGATCGTAGCGACTGAATCAGGCGTTGATCACTCTAAAGCAGCATCAATAGAGATTCATAACCAATTAAATATTCAACCATTTGCACGTTGTATTGAAATGAAAGAAGCTTGTTACTCAGCTACAGCAGCTATCCAACTTGCTAAAGATTTCTTATCAAACAACCCAAACAAGAAAGTACTTGTAATCGCATCTGATATCGCACGTTACGGATTAAATTCAGGTGGCGAACCTACACAAGGTGCAGGAGCAGTCGCTTTATTATTAAGTCATAATCCTAGAATTTTAGAATTAAATGACGATAGCGTTGCATATACTAATAACGTATATGATTTCTGGAGACCAACTTCTGAAAAATATCCTGTCGTAGATGGTGCTTTATCTAAAGATGCATACATTGAATCATTCAACACAGTTTGGAATGAATACGCTAAACGTACAGGTCATGAAGTAAATGATTTTGAATCATTCTGTTTCCACGTTCCATTTACAAAAATGGGCGAAAAAGCCTTCAAGACTATTTTAAACGAAAACGTAGAAGATTCAATTAAAAATAGATTAATGGATGCTTATCAAGATTCTGTATTATGGAATAGAGACGTAGGAAATATTTATACAGGTTCATTGTATTTAAGTTTAATCTCTTTATTACAAAACCATACATTCCAAGCAGGACAAAAAGTATGTCTATTTAGTTATGGTTCAGGCGCAGTAGGTGAAATATTTAGTGGTTCAATCGTAGAAGGTTATGATAAAGCACTAGATAAAGAAAAACACTTAGACATGCTTGCATCAAGAGAACAATTATCTGTAGAAGAATACGAAACATTCTTTAATAGATTTGATAACCAAGAATTTGACTTCGAACGCGAACTTAGACAAGACCCATATTCAAAAGTATACTTACACAGTATCGCAGATCACATTAGAACATATAAAACAGAAGAATAATGAATGAAGCCTAGGACAAGACGTCCTAGGCTTTTGCTTTTTGTATTAAACTTTTTCTATATATTGATCTTCGTATTCGACATCTTTACCGACTGGTTCCCACTTAATATAAGTTGTAATGATAAGTCCAACTATAGGTACTAATGCTAATAGCAGCATTGTCTTATTCAATCCTAAATTAGCTAATATAATTGGGAAAATAAATGTACCAAACATACTACCAAATCTACTTACGGATTCTACAAAGCCTGTTCCTTTACCTCGTAGGATTGTAGGGTATGATAGGGCGGCAATTGCTTTCCCTTGAGTTCCTGGTCCACCTGAATGTCCAAATAGGAAGAATGCGACCATTAATGCGATTAACCATGTATAGGTTTGTCCATAAAATAAACCTATAATAATCATGGCTGTACCGACAATACTAAACCCAGCAATTGTTAACTTACGTGCGCCGTATTTTGTTGTGAGTAATGCACCAGTTAAACCACCAATGATACCCGCGATATTAATGAGTGCAGTACCTGATAGAGATTCGATTTTATTTTCTCCGATAATATAAATTGCGATTAAAGGAATATACAGCCCGATTGCGTAGTACTGCATACCTTGTAATGTTGCAATGGAAGTCGCTAATATTGTTCTTTTTCGATAGCGTTTATTAAATAACGTACGTAAAGGATTTTTAACTTCTGTTTTACTAAATGATTCATTTTCACCTTTATTGGGCTCGATATTCACATTGATGTTGTAGTTCTTCTCGAGTTCTTTACTCGCTTCTGTTAAGGTTTTATTTTTCATTGACCATGATGGACTTTCGCTTAAATAAAATAATCTTAATACGAGTATAATCGTTGCGAACAATGCACCGAGAGCTACAGAATAACGCCATAACCAAGCGCCAGTTCCAAGAGAATATAATAAAATAACGATAAGAGCCGAAGATACAACGGCGATATACCAAACAACTTGCCAATAGTTGACGTTACGGCCCTTATCTTTTTTATTACTGATTTCTGCTATAAATGTAAAAGCAACTGGGCTATCCATGCCAATCGCAAAGCCCATTAATAATCTGAAACATAATAAAATAGCTGGTGCAGGTGATAACGCGGCACCAATCGCCCCGATGATTAAAGAGATAAGTGAGACAGATAGAATCAATTTACGACCTAATTTATCGGCGTAAAATCCACCAATCGCAGCACCAAATAATGCACCGAATGGCATTGCTGTCATAATAAATGATAAGTAAGTTGGAGAAAGTTTGAATTCTTGCGTAAGTTGATCAGTCGCTGTACCTAATATTGTTAAATCATAAGCATCTAAAAATATTGTACCTAATACGATAATCAATAATAGTGACGTACGCTTTGTCGTCTTCCGTTCGTTCACATAATCGATAATATCCTGTTTCGTATGTATTGTAATTGTTTCACTAGCCATAACCATACCCTCCTAAAAATAAGTTACACATTTTGTTGGCAATAAACAGACCATTAATGTGATAATACAGTTATGCTGATTCTACGGATGTTTGTTGTAAATATATACCCTAAGAATCAAAAAATTAACAAATTAAAAATAAAAAACGCAAGGAGAGGTAATATGTTAACAATATATGGACATAGAGGATTACCTAGTAAAGCTCCAGAAAATACAATAGCATCTTTTAAAGCGGCTTCAGAAATAGAAGGTGTAAATTGGCTAGAATTAGATGTAGGTATTACAAAAGATGAACAATTAATCATCATACATGATGACTATTTAGACCGTACAACAAGTATGTCCGGGGAAATAACAGCATTAAACTATGAAGAATTAAAAGAAGCATCAGCAGGATCATGGTATGGTGAGAAATTTAAGGATGAACACTTACCAACATTCGATGATGTTATAGAAATAGCGAATGAATATAATATGAACTTAAACGTAGAATTAAAAGGCGTCACTGGACCGAATGGACTGGCCCTATCTAAAAGTATGGTAAAACAAGTTAAAGAAAAACTAGCAAACTTAAATCAAAATCAAGAAGTACTCATATCAAGTTTTAACGTTGTACTCGTTAAACTAGCAGAAGAAATCATGCCAGAATATAAAAGAGCCGTCATCTTCCATACGACAGGATTCAAAGAAGACTGGAGAACATTGTTAGACTATTGCAATGCGAAAATAGTGAATACAGAAGATGCCAAACTCACAAAAGCAAAAGTAAGAATGGTCAAAGAAGCGGGTTATGAATTAAACGTTTGGACCGTAAACAAACCAGCACGCGCAAACCAATTAGCAAACTGGGGCGTTGATGGCATATTTACAGACAGCGCAGATAAAATGGTGCATTTGTCTGAGTAGGAGAGACTATAAAAATATAATCTTTTATACACTAGGTTGTTCAAATAGAATAACCTAGTGTTTTTTGTTTGTAATATGTAAAAAAACATATTGATAATTTATTCCAAATGATAAAATAATTTCAAGAGTAGTAAATGAAAAACAATAAACGGGAGAAAAAGTATGAAAAAATTTTTTGTTTTAGTTTGCTTATTATTGATTGTTTCTGGCTGTGGGAAATTAAACAATCATCAAGAAACGATAACTGTTTATTCTCCGTATCCTAGAGAATTAATACGTTCTTTATTAAATGACTTTGAACAAACTGAAAATGTTAAAGTTGAACTTAAGCAGGGTTCAACACAAGTATTATTAAGGGAAATACATCAATCAGATGAAGATGAACTAGGGGATATTGTGGTTGGTGGTGTTTTGTCAGAAATGATTGAACATCCAGATGATTTTGAAGTATACGAATCGAAAAATCAGAAGTATATGAAATATGCAAAACAAAAAGTACCGTATGTATCAGATTTCATATTAATGCCAACTACGATTGTTGTGAACGAAGACTTAATAGGAAATATTAAAGTTAGAGGTTATAAAGACTTACATGCAGATGAATTGAAAGGTAAAGTGGTCTATTCTAATCCTCTAGAAACAACGACGGGATATCAGCATATGAAAGCTATTGAAAGTATCAATCATGATGTTGATGACGTAAAAGATTTTATGGCTTCTGCAAATAAAGTTGATAAATCTTCTAAAGTTATTCAAGAAGTTGCGAAAGGTAAATATTATGCTGGTTTAAGTTATGAATCGGATGCTAAAGCTTATATTAATAAAGGTTATCCTTTGAAAATGATTTATCCAAGTGAAGGTACAATGTTGAATCATGACGGCATCGCACTTGTAAAAAAAGAAAATATTAATCCGAAAAGTAAAAAACTGATTAATTATTTACAAAGTAAAAAGGTTCAACAAAAAATAGCAGATGAGTATAAAATTCAGTCTGGTAGAAAAGATGTTTTTAATCAAAATAAGCAAGTTGCAGCAAAGTTCAGTGAAATACCTGTAATTAAGGATGACGATATTAGTCATCTAACTAGAAAGCAATTTTTGGAGTTGATTCAATGATACCAACTAAACCTTATCAACGTATGATTAGAAAATCTTTATTTATCACTACTATACTACCGGCATTTTTAATTATATTAATAGGATTTGCAACATTTTTAGGCGTATACAGAATACTTGAAATAAATAGTTTGAAGCATAATATAGTTGAAAGTAAAGATATTGTCACGTCATTAAATCAGAAAGTTACAAAAGCCATTAAGAATGATAAACACAAATTTGAATCTTTAAATCCTAAGAATGATCAAGATAAAACAGAAATACGTCGGCTCATTAATGACTCGATTCACATAAAAGATGCTTCTATGATTTATATATTAGAAAATCATGATATAAAAATGACGAATAATTATGAAGATAAAAATTTATCGAATTTACTTCGCATAAAGAGTCAAAATATAAAGTTTAACAATGGTTATTATAAACTTTCGATATACATAGAAGAACAACCTTATTTGAATCAATTGCATTATAAAAATAATCAACATTTATTATTAGTAGATAGTTATGACAATGTCTTGTATTCAAATTATGAAAAGATCCCGTCAAACTATAAAGTTACATTACCTAAATTTGGCTATGTTTATAAAAGTGAATATATACCTGAGTTAAATGCACACATTGTTTTATTAAAAGATATACATGAAATATTGAATGACGGTATTAAATTATTATCAATTATGTTGTTAACATTCGTCATTTTAACTATATTTGGTTACATTTCTTCTAGTAAAATTTCTCAAGTTCAAACGCGAGATATAGAATCAATTATTAAGCGAATTAAATACGCAAAAGAAAGAAAACTAGGTACATATGAACCTTTATCCCGTACAAGTGAACTAGAAGAAATTAATAAGTATGTTTATGATTTGTTTGAATCCAATGAAGCATTAATTCATTTAATTGAAGATACAGAAAAATCATTGAGAGAAATTCAACTTAAAGAAATAGAAAGACAATTTCACCCGCATTTTTTATTCAATACAATGCAAACGATACAATATCTTGTAAGTACTTCTCCGAACAAGGCGGAAGAAATTTTGCAACAATTATCAGAAATGCTGAGATATTCATTAAGAGTTAAGTCTGATAATGTACTTGTTAAAGATGAACTCCTATATATAAAGAAATATATCTCTATTCAAAATGTAAGATTTGACGACAAAATAAAATTATTAATCGATGTACCTTCTGATATTAAAGAAATGAAAATCGATAAAATGTGTATATTTCCATTTATAGAAAATGCGATCAAACATAATGAACGTGAACATGATTTAACAATTAATATTCGAATAAGAGAAAACGCGCATCATCTTCTTATTATTGTTAAAGATGATGGAGATGGCATGTCAAAAGAACAACTAAGATTAACGCGAGAAAATTTAAATCTTTCTGTTTATGAAACAACACATTTAGGATTAAACCATTTAAATCATAAATTAATATTGAAGTATGGTTTAAGATCAAAAATAAAAATTTATTCAATTGAAAATAAAGGCACAATGATTGCTCTAAGAATTCCTAAAGGTAGGTGAGTATTATGCATACAGTTATTATTTGTGATGATGAGAGAATTATAAGAGAAGGTTTGAAGTCTTCTATACAATGGTCTGATTATAATTTCAATGAAGTATTGTTAGCAAAAGACGGAGAAGAGGCACTGGAATTAATTCATCTTAATCATCCACTACTTGTGATTATTGATATTAGAATGCCTAAGATGAATGGCATACAATTACTAGAGAACATTAAAGACATTTCTTGTGAGAAAATTATTTTATCTAGTTATGACGATTACGAATATATGAAAGCAGGCATTCAGCATAAAGTAACAGATTATTTGCTAAAACCTATTAATCAACAAGAATTAAAACAAATACTCAATAAGATTTATGAAAAGTATGATGATCAAGAAGAAAAAGTAGATATAGAAGTGTTCAAACCTTTAAAAGAGATTGATTATGATGACTATTATGTAAATAAAATCATTCAATATATCCGTAAACACTATCACGATAAACAATCAGTGAAAGAAATGCTTAGTCAATTTGACGCAAGTGAAAGCTATCTTATGAGGATTTTTAAACAAGAAGTAGGTATTACAATATTAGATTACTTAAATAGATATAGAGTATTTAAATCCCTTCATCTACTAGAACACCATTATAAACATTATGAAGTAGCTGACATGGTAGGATTTTCAGAATATAAAGTGTTTAGTTATCAATTCAAAAAATATTTAGAAGTATCACCAAGTGATTATATGAAAAAATAAAAAGGAATGGGTTAAAATCCATTCCTTTTTTATATTAAATATTTAATGAGCGTATTTTCTTTTCTTCATAATATGCAACGATACATAATAAAATGATACCAATGAATAAAGCGAAGTAGAAGACGATAAAGACATCTGTCCAACCGCTAAGTGTGTATCCAAATACATTTAATCCTTTTGATTTAGGGTCTGCAATAGCAGCTAGTCCTACTTTGGCCATTGAATCACCGAATAAATAAGCGAATGATCCTGTCATACCGTTAGCAACACTGATTGCTCGTTTTGGTACAAATCCTGTTAATGAAACACCAATCAATAGTTGAGGTCCAAAGATTAATGCACCTAATGCAAATAAAGCGATATTAACCATAGCAACACTTGTAGCATTTGTATAAAGTATAACTACAAATGTAATGATAAACATACAACCAACTGCTACGACAGCACGACGTCCTTTTAGTAAATCGGAAACATATCCCCATAATAAACTCGCAACAAGTGCACCTATCTCAAAGTAGAATATGGTATTGATAGCATCAGATTGACCGAATCCTAAATGCTCAGATACGTATAAAGGTGCCCAGTTATCTATACCTATACGTACTATATAAACAAATACGTTTGAAATACATAAAATCCAAATAACAGGATTTTTTAATATGTAAGTTTTGAAAATTTCCCATTTTGACATATGAACTGAATCAATATTTTCTTGCTCAATTGGTTCTTCCCATATTTCTTCAGCACGATTCCAACCTAATTCTTCAGGATCGTCTTTACCAATGAATAAACCAGCAATACCTATAATTAAAGCAATGACTGAAGGGAAGATGAACATACCAACAACACTACCATTAAAGAATGTATGTGCACCCCATAAAGCAAGTCCACCGGCTATTGCACCACCGATATTATGTGAAGTATTCCAAAATCCAAGGTAACGTCCTCTTTTCGAACGTGGTGCCCATCTTGAGATTGTTGAATAACTAGCTGGACCACCAACTGATTGGAACACACCGTTTAATCCCCATAATACAATGAATAGTCCTAAAATAGAACCAAAGTAACTAAGCGTAAAGCCCATTATTAAAACAGCAAGTGCTGCTAAAACAAGTAAGAATGAAATAACTTTCTTAGTGTTCTTACCATCTATAAAATAGCCAAGTAATGATTTACCAAGCCCATATGTAATACTAAACGCTAACCCGATATATCCTAATTCTAAAGTAGTCAGACCGACTTCTTCTTTTAGTAATGGCTGAGCAGCTTTAAAGTTATTTCTAATTAAATACATTGCCATATATGTAAAGAATACTACAAAGAAAGCTTTCATAAAGTGTCGAAGCCATAACTTTCTTTGAGTTGAAAGTGGAATTCCTTTGTTAGGAATTTTGTTAATTTCAAAAAATTGCATGTAATCACCCCGTGTAGTTTTGTATATAAAAATCTTAGCAATTTGTGTAAGCGCTTTATATACGAAGAAATGTCATTTTATCCAAAAAAGTGAAGTGATTTTCCAAAACAAAAACAGAGGTAAGTCTTCCGTATTAGTGACGGTAGTCTTACCTCTGTTTTTTAATATTACATCATTGCTACTTTTAATAAATCTAGCACGCCGCTTGATGAGCCTGGGAATGCAAAGATGAGTTGATTAAGGTCTTTGGCTGTTAGTTTTTGGTTAACGATAAATGTGAGTAGGTTGATTAAGTTTGCTGCGTCGTCTGCGTAGATTTCTGCGCCTACGAGTTGTTTGTCTGCGTTTAATATAATTGTCATTTCTGCTTCTATTTCATTTTTATATTCAAATACCATTTGTTTACCGAACGGTATGTCTTTTATTGTATATGCTTCGTTATCTTCTGCTTCTTTAACAGTAACACCGATTTGTGAAAGTCTTGGTAATGAGTATAGTACTGATGGTATTGCTGGATATTGAATAGGGTTTGGATTGATGCCCAATATGTGAGACGCGATGTAGTTAGATTCAAATGTTGCTGTTGGTGTTAATTTAGGAATTGTTTTATCTAATACATCTCCGCTTGCATATATGTTGTGTATGTTTGTTCTTAAATGATCATCAACTCGAATACCTTTTTCACTATATTCAATGCCTAATTCGTCTAATCCTATATTTTGTACATTTGGTTTACGACCTGTTGCGTCTAGTACATATTCAGTGTCAATGCTAAGTCCAGATTCTGTTGTAACGTTGTAACTGTTGCCAGCTTGTTGGACTGATTGAACATTTTCATTGAAATGGAATTGTACGCCTTCTGCTTCTAATTTATGAATTAATTTAGCGATATGTTTTTCATTAAAGCCTTCTAATGGTTTGTCTGTATGGTGGATGACGTGAACCTCAGCGCCAGATTTAATTGCGATTGAAGCGAATTCGATGCTAATGATACCGGCACCAATAAATGTGATGTTATTTGGCATTTTATCTAAAGATAAAAAGTCACGACTATCATGTGTTAATGCACTACCTTCTATATCTAATTTATTACTATGTTGACCTGTGGCAATAACGATGTTCTCTGCTTGAATAGGTGTGCCTTCAACATCAATTGTATGAGCATCTACTAATTTACCGGCACCCATGATTACTTCAATACCTTGTTGTTCAAACATAGATTTAAGCGTATTAGAAAGGGGATTAATGACAGCTTTCTTATATTGCATCAAGTTCTCCCAGTTTACATGTAATTGATCAGATTCAATAATTTGAGGATAGTGACTAGCTTCTTCTAGAACTTCATAAGGTCCTTCAAGTAAGATTTTGGCATTACAGCCATAATTCGTACATGTACCAGCTATCGTGTCTTTTTCTATAATTGCTACAGATTTGCCAGCATGTTTTAACGTTAACGCAGCATGCCATGCAGCATGGCCACTACCTATAAATACAACATCAAATTTTTTCATAGTTTATCATCCTTTATATATTATTTATTTAATTGCTTTCTTAAAGTTGTTTCTAATTGATCCATAATGTCTTTCGTTTGTTTGTATAATTCTAAATCCATTTCTTCTGATATACATTTAGAGATGGCATCATAAATAGGTTGTTTTTGTTCTTTTCCTTTTTGAGTTAATGAAACAATTAATTGTCTTTTGTCTTGGTCTGATTTTTGTCGAGTAACCCATCCTGATTGTTCTAATCTTTTAAGAAGTGGGGTAAGCGTGTTGCTTGAAAGGTCCAATTTCTGACCAATCGAATGTAATGTTTGAGGATTTTCTTCCCATAATGAAAGTAAGACTAAATATTGTGAGTAAGTTAAGCCAAATGACTTAAGTTCTTTTTCATAAAATTGAGCAAATAATCGACTTACATTATATGCTGAGAAACATACTTGATTGGCTAGCTTCATATTGTGATCCATAAAATACTCCTTTCTATCGTGTGCGATTGATTATATATTAAACTATCGCGCGCGATTAATCAAAGAAGGTGCTCACAAATTGAAAAAAGATACTAATGTTGATAACTTATAAATAACAAAAGTAAAGATTGTCCTTTTACAGAAATTGTAATAATATAAATTTAAAGATGAACATGTAGTCGTGGAGGGATAGTTGTGAGTGAAAATCATGACAAAGATATTAACGAGGAAATAGAGAAAGAATTACTAGAATATCTTGAGAATAAAGACGAAATAGAAGCAGCAAAGCCTAAAAAGAAAAAATATATGAGCATGGTATTTATATGTAGTTTAATTCTTGCATTACTATATATATCAAGGATTCTTATGAATATATTTTAAAGATATAACAAACAGAGCAGCATCCAATTACGGATGCTGCTCTGTTTGTTTATTTATCAATACGATACGTTTTCTTGCCGTTATCATATAAATCGTCATACACTTTTCCTGATATTTTGGCATTGTAACTTGCCATACCTTTATCTTGAACATCTTTCACATTAATAGCCATCATCATATTTGGATTATCTTTATCATATGAAATGAACCAGCCTATTTGTTGTCCTGTCTCACCTTGTTTCATCTTGAGTTCAGCTGTACCTGATTTACCAACTAAGTTGGCATATGATCTATAAATATCTTCTCTATGTGTTTTGTTGACGACTTGTTGCATACCGTCTGTTAACAATTTAATATTTTCCTGGGAAATGATATTCTTCTTCCAGACTTTATTTTTCGTATCTTTCAGTACATGTGGTGCATTCACATTACCTTTATTCTCTAATGCACTGTATATTGAAAGAATTTGAACTGGATTAATCAATATTTCACCTTGGCCATAACCTGAGTCAGCTAACAATATTTCATTATCTAAGTTCTTATTTGAAATTTGTGCATTATAGAATGGATAATCACTCGGGATATCTTCACCAACACCTAGACGTTTCATACCTTCTTCGAATTTTTTACTTCCTAATTCAAGTGCAACTCTCGCAAAGAAGATATTATCCGATGATTCAATAGCTTGTTTTAAGTCGATATCACCATTAACAACTTCATATCTTGTGACGTTGTAATCACCCCAAGATTTATCTTTTTGCCAGCCTTTTCCGTTAATTTTATAACTTGTTTTGTCGTCTAACGTCTTATTATTTAAGCCAATCATAGCTGTTAATATTTTTTGAGTAGAACCTGGTGATGTCGTGATTTGGAACTTATTAAGAAGTGGCTCTTTATCATCTTCTGTTAATTTCTTATAATCTTCATCGCTCATACCGTTCATAAATGGATAAACATCATAAGATGGCGTGCTGACAAGTGCTAACAATTCGCCTGTTTGTGGATGAATAGCAGTCCCTGAACCGTAGTCATCTTTCATGTTGTTATAAATACTTTTTTGAACTCTGGCATCAATGGTTAATTTAATATCTTTGCCATCTTTTTTCTTTTTCTTAATCAATGTATCTATCACTTTATTATTATCATCAATAATTGTGACACGATACCCGTCTTTATTTTGAAGTTCTTTATCGTAAAGTTTTTCGATCCCTTTTTTACCGACGATGGCATCTTTTTTATAACCTTTAAATGCTTTTTGCTTTAATTCTTCTGAGTTAATAGGGCCAACATAACCAAGCAAGTGCGTTGTTGCTTCTTCAAGCGGATACTGTCGACTTTCTGTTTCTTGTGTTGTGAGATGATACTTCTCAACAAAATTCTTTGTATCTTGATTCATATTTTGAACAGTCTTAAGAGGGACGAATGTATCATCTTTAACCCAGTCCTGTTCTGTTTGTTGTTTAATGTACGATTCTGAAAGGTCTAATTTTTCAGCGATTGCTTTATAATCATTTGACGAAACATTATTAGGAACAATGCCAACTTCATGTGCTGTTCCTGTAGTGGCTAACTCTACATTGTTTCGGTCTAAAATCTTACCTCGTTCTGATTTCAATGGTTCAATATTGATAGATTGATTTTTCTTCATGCCTGGAATAATGACACTTTGATTCCAATCCAATTTCCAATCTTTATCTTCTTTAATAAAGTTTAATTTAACGTCGCGATTAATTTTGCCGTAATTCGTTTGAAGTTCATATTTTGCTGTGACTTGCTTTTTGTCTTTTGAAACCTTTTTGATATCACGATCTTTAATGTTGATATCTTTGACGCCGAGACTGTCATAAATCTTAATAGGACGGTCTGTCATTTCTACTTCACCATTATCGTTTTTAGATTGGTAAGTACTATTTTTGAAGACTTGCTTAACGTTTTTATCTTCAATGGCATCAATTGTTTCGTTTATTTTCTTATCTTTAGATGCATAAAAGAATACGCCTGAACCAACAGCGATGATTACTATCACGATGGCGATGATTAATTTTTTCATAAGAATCCTCCCAGAATTAGGACTAAGAATGAGTGTTTCATTTATTCTATTGAAAGAATATAGTTATATCAATAATACCTTTTCAAATTAAAACATTAAACTAAAATCATTTGTATTTTACAACTATATATTTAAAAAAGCAGAGGAAACAATCAAAAGATTGAATATTTCCTCTGCCTTTTTAATGCAATAAAACTGAAAATTAACCGAAAGTTTGAATGCAAGTCTTGATTAAATCAATAATGCTTGTAATAACACCAGCGATATCCATTTGCAAAACCTCTTTCCTTTTAAGATACATTAAGTATAAATAAACTTAACCCATTTATGTTAAAAATTCCCTATAAAGCCAAAAATCATACATAACTGTTAATTAGATAAAAAACAACGTACAAATATGCACAAAAACCCGTCACTTAGGGAATGTGAAGGTATTTAAACAGTTTGGAAACATAACTATTCAAAAGAAAAAGTAATGTTAAAATGGCTGAAATTGTATATTTACTCCTTTTTTTAACACAAAAGTCAGAAAATTCCGAAATATTTATTTACTTTGATGTTTCTAATTGGTAATATGCTTAAATAATAAGAATTTTTATTTAAGGAAAGGGGAATTTTTGTGGGAAAAGTACAAGATGTTATGAATAGGGATAAACAATATTTTGCTAAAGCTGGGCGTATTCCTTATTATCCATTAGTCATTGAAGAAGCTCATGGCTCAACTTTGATTGATGTAGAAGGTAAGAAATATATTGATTTATTATCGAGTGCTAGTTCACAAAATGTAGGACATACGCCTAAAAAAGTAGTTGAAGCTATTCAAAGACAGGCTTCTAAAATGGTTCATTACACACCAGCGTATATGCACCATGAACCACTTACAAAGTTATCTGAAAAGCTATGTAAATTATCTCCAGGTAATTTTGAGAAACAAGTTCTGTTTGGATTAACTGGTTCTGATGCTTGTGATGGAATGATTAAATTTGCGAGAGGCTATACGGGACGTCCATATATTATTAGTTTTGAAAATGCATATCATGGATCTACATATGGTTCGATTACAGCTTCAACTATTTCTTTGAATATGAGACGTAAAATTGGTCCATTATTACCAGGGTTCTATCATATTCCTTATCCGGATAATTACCGTGGTATGTACAAAGAAAATGAACCGAAGACTGTTGAAGGATATCTTGCACCGTTGAAAGAAATGTTTGAAAAATATGTGCCTCCAGAAGAAGTAGCTTGTATTATGATTGAAACATTTCAAGGGGATGGCGGTTTGTTAGAGCCGGTGCCAGGATATTTTGAAGCATTGTCTGATTTGTGTAAAGAACATGGTATTTTAATTGCTTTAGATGATATTCAACAAGGATTTGGTCGCACCGGTAAGTTTAGTTCAATTGAACATTTTAATATTGAAGCGGATCTTATTGCTTATGGTAAATCAATTGCAGGTGGTATGCCGATGTCAGCCATTGTAGGTCGAAAAGAGATTATGGAAGCACTAGATGCGCCAGCTCACTTATTTACAACTGGCGCTAATCCAGTTTGTTGTGAGGCGGCACTTGCCACGATTGAAATTTTAGAAGAAGAGCAATTAATTCAAGAAACTGAAAGAAAAGGTGAAATTGCCAAGAAGCGCATGAAAGAATGGGCAACAAGATTTGATTGTGTAGGAGATGTACGTGGCAAAGGGTTATCAATTGGAATTGATATTGTTTCTGATAAATCATCCAAGACAAAGGATTCTGAAGCCGCATTAAAAATTTGTAATAGATGCTTTGACCGTGGTGTAGTCATTATCGCTATAGCAGGTAGTGTGCTCAGATTCCAACCACCATTAGTGATTACGGATGAAGAATTAAATACAGCATTAAATATATTAGAAGAAACAATTGAAGAATTAGAACGAGGACAACTTAACAATTACAAGGTCGAAGGCCAAGGATGGTAAGGAGTGATATAGATGGAATTCAGTTGGAAAAATGTTATTAAATTAAGTGGTGCATATATAGCTTATTTAATTGGTTCTGGGTTTGCAACAGGTCAGGAAGTTATGCAATTTTTTGCGTCATATGGACCAGTAGGGATAGTTGGTGCATTGATTTCTGCAGTACTATTTTGCTTATTAGGTTCAATGATTATGGTTAAAGGTCACGAGTTGAAATTAAGTCAGCCTGGCGATATTTTTAAAGTTTATTGTGGTAACTTTTTCGGAAGAATTATAGAGTATTTCGCTTTATTATTCATATTTAGTATTGTGGTGATTATGATTTCTGGTACAGGGGCAGTTGTGTCTGAACACTTTAAATTACCTTCTTCAGTAGGATTTTTAGGAATGGGTATACTAGCAATGATTACAGTTATTCTAGGTTTAAATAAATTGATAGATATTATTGGTTTAATCGGTCCTGTCATCGTTGTATTAACTGTCTTTATATGTGGATATGTGTTTATTACACAAGTTGGAAACATACCATCATTTGATCATTTACCTCAAGCAGCTAAAGACTTACAACCGACTAGTCATTTTTGGCAATCGGCAATACTCTTCTTCTGTTATAACATGCTAGCAGGTACAGTATTTTTCACACAATTAGGTAGTGAAGCAAATAGTAAAAAAGAAGCGGTGGCTGCAGCAATTTGTGGAGGATCTGGTTTAATGTTAACAGTTATTATGATGGTTGTTGCGATGCTCGTTTATTATAATGATGTCATTAAATTAGAAGTGCCAGTATTGTATATAGGTGGTACAATCCATGCAATCGTTGCGCTCTTCTTCGCAATTTGTATTGTATTAGGTATATTCTCAACAACTGCGCCAATGTATTGGCTCGTTAAAAATGAAGTGATGCGCTATATCAATAATAGATTTGATATCATCGTTACAATAGTATTAGGCATTATCTTTATACTAGGTGGTACATTGCCATTTGGTTCATTAGTTGCAACCATTTATCCATTTGTAGGATATGTAGGAATATTGATTACAGTCATCATTATTGCACATACAGCATTTAATAAATTTAAGAAGGCTTAATCATAAATAAAAAGGCTTTTGGGAACACATTCTTTTAAGTGAAATATCTCCGTATACATTTCAATTTACAACGTATTTGTTACAATAGTAAAGAACATGTATATAACTTATTTTAAATTATTTAGCGAATATATTATAAATTAATAAAGGAGTGATTCTTTTGAAGAAGCAACTGTTCTCTGGTCTTGTACTTATGTCGGTTGTGTTGTTGAGTGGTTGTACGATTAGTATTGGTGGAGATTCAAATGATGACAAGTCATCTGAAAATGCACAAAAGAGTGAATCACAGGATAATCAGTCTAATGGTTCAGAAAATAATAACTCGAATAAAGATGAATCTAATGATGGTAATAATCATGAATCCAATCAAGACAACAACACTTCTAACGAGAATACGAATAGTGATGAATATTATGCGAAAGTATGGTTAACGGCTTTACCGAGCTATCGAAATATGGATGAAAGTGAAATGAATGCAGATCTTCAATTTCATAATCTTGAGGGTGAGTATTTGAATCCATATAATAAAGCAAATACTGTGAAATATCCTAAAGGTATGTACCTTTTAGCAGGTTCACCTACTGCTGCTGGACAAGTTGTGTATAAGAATAATGGAGATGGTACGATTTCTATTTATAACGTACCTTCACATTTCCAAGATAGAAGATGGTTAGAAGATGATGAGTACTCTCAACAAGAGTCTGAAAAGATTTTAAATAATCCGAAAGTCGTTAAACTTTATGATGCGTCTGATGAACAAATAGCAAAAACTGTGAAAATGTTTAATGGATCAACTTCTATGAATGATGGTTCAGATTCTGATTCAGATGATGACAGTAATTCTGAAAAAGTAACACGTGAGAATGTTATTGATAAAGTAGAATCATATGAAGGTTCACTGTTAGATACAGATAAGTATACGTATAAAGAACCTGAGAAGACTGACGAAGGTAAATGGGGCTTCTCATTTGAAGATAAAGATGGCAATTTAGCAGGTTCTTATATTATAGATGATGATGGTAAAGTGACTGAGTATGATGAAAATGGAGAAGAAGTTGGTTCAGGATATTAATATATTGAAAGACCTTTGAGCTTATAAAGTTCAAAGGTCTATTTATTATACTAATAAATGATTTTAAAGCTTGATGTAGCGTATAACTTCTGTTTAATTGTCCTTTATTGCAACTTATTGTACACTATATGTAAGCGCTTACTAAATACAAGTATTTTAATATAGTAAATATGAGGAGAATATATATGAAGGATAAAGTAATCATTGTAACGGGTGGTAGCAGTGGTATGGGTAAAGCGATGGCAACGAGATTTGCAGCAGATGGTGCAAAAGTTGTCATAACTGGACGCTCACTTGAAAGACTTGAAGAAGCGAAAAAGGATATGGAACAAGAAGAAGGACAAGTATTATGTATTGATATGGACGTACGTGATCCAGAACGTGTTCAGTATACTGTTGATGAAACAATTAAAACATTTGGTAAAATAGACGGATTAGTCAATAATGCAGCAGGAAATTTCATTTGTGCAGCAGAAGATTTGTCTTATAACGGTTGGAATTCAGTTATAGATATTGTGTTAAATGGGACTTTCTATTGTTCGCAAGCAGTAGGTAAAGAATGGATTAAGAGTGGTCATAAAGGACGTATATTGAATATTGTAGCAACGTATTCATGGACAGCTGGTGCAGGTGTGATACATTCAGCAAGTGCCAAAGCAGGTGTGCTTGCTATGACGAGAACATTAGCAGTTGAATGGGGAACTAAATACGGAATTACGGTTAATGCCATTGCACCTGGACCAATTGATAATACAGGTGGTGCTAAGAAGTTAACGTTATCTGAAGATGCCAGACAACAAACATTAGATAGTGTTCCTGTAGGTAGAATGGGCCAACCTGAAGAAATTGCAGGATTAGCAAGATTTCTATTCTCAGATGAAGCGGCTTATATCAATGGCGATTGTATCACAATGGATGGCGGTCAGTGGCTCAATCGAAATCCATTTTAATATTAAATAACCTTTCACCTCGATTATATTGTAGGTGAAAGGTTATTTTTTATACGATACTTAACATGCGTTCTAATGATTGTTTCGCAAAATGCGATGTTTCTTTATCTACTTTAATAATATTTGATCGATCTCCGGCAATGATTTTATCTAAGCACCATGCGAGATGAGGTAAGTCAATTCTATTCATAGTTAAGCATGAACACATAAGTGGATTAAGTGATTCAATTGTAATATCTGTATAAGTCTCTTTTAAACGTTGTACGAGGTTCATCTCAGTACCAATCACCCAATGAGAACCTTTCGCCGCATTTTTTATTTTGTCGATTATATATTTAGTTGAACCTGCATAGTCTGCCATTTGTACAATATCAAATTGACACTCTGGATGTACAATAACATTCACGTCTGGATCTTTTTTTCTCGCTTGATCTATATGAATGGGGTAGAACTTTTCATGAACAGAGCAATGTCCCTTCCATAAGATGATTCTAATATCTTCATCACGACCGTCGAAGTCTAGTTTCTTTTGTATTGGATCCCAGACGGCCATTTCCTCAAGTTTAATACCTAATTTATAAGCTGTATTACGACCTAAATGTTGATCAGGTAAAAATAATATACGTTTATCTTGATCTAAAGCCCATTGAATCACGCTGTCAGCATTACCACTTGTTACACAAGAACCACCATTTTCTCCGACGAATTTTTTGATTGCAGCAGTCGAGTTCACATAAGTAAGCGGGAGAATATTATCACCTAAACGATTCGTTAATATATCATAGCCATGGAGCGTTTGTTCAATATTTGCCATATCTGCCATAGAGCAACCTGCAGATAAATCAGGTAAGTAAATATCTTGATTATCGTCAGTTAAGATGTCGGCAGTTTCAGCCATAAAATGCACACCATTAAAGACGAAATATTGAGCCTTTGTATTCTCTTTACAAATACGTGCAAGTTCAAGAGAATCTCCCATAATATCAGCAAATTGAGCAACTTCATTTTTTTGATAGTGATGCGTTGGCATAAATAAACGATCACCTAATGAAGCTTTAATGGATTTGATTTTGTCTTCAAGTTCTTGATGAGACATTTTTATGTACTTTTCAGGAATAGATTGGGCATTCTCAATTGTAAGATTAAACATTTATATAACCACCTTTGCAGAGATATCTAATGCATGTTGCTCATAAAATAACGAACCTATAGAAATATAATCGACACCCGTTTCAGCGTAGTCGACAACATTTTTAATATTGATATTACCGGATGCTTCAGTTTGTATATGTTCAGGCACTTTCGCGATATGTGCTTTTATCCATTCCGGTTTGCAATTATCAAACATAATGATATCCACATTGGATAAAATGGCTTCATCTAAAGCACGTTCATCTTCAATTTCTATTTCGATTTTATCCATTGGTCCGATATGTTGTTTAGCTTTAGCAACAAGTTCGCGAATCGATGAACTGAAACTGATATGGTTATCTTTTAACATTAATCCGTCATTAAGCGTTCGACGGTGATTATAGCCACCACCAATAAATACTGAATGTTTCTCGAACATACCTAATCCTGGCGTTGTCTTTCTCGTATCTACAATTTTGACATTTGTATGCTGAACTTTTTGGACGATTTCATGTGTAGCTGTAGCGATACCGGACATTCTTTGAATTAAATTTAAAGTGATGCGTTCCATCGTTAGGAGTGTCGAAATGCTACCTTCAATAACAGCGAGCTTCTGACCCTTCTCTATGAATGTACCGTCTTGAACGAACAAAGTGGTCGTAATAGCATCATCAATGAGTTTAAAACTTTCTTGAATGATCATTTCACCACAAAATATGCCTTCTGATTTACTTAAAAGTGTTAATGTACCTTGTTGAGTGGCATCGAATAAACTTGATGACAAATCACCATAATGGTTGTCCTCAAGGTAAAATTGTTTGAGTTTTTCTTGGACGTATAACTTGTTTAGCATGAATTGAATCCTCCATTAGTATTTCGATATCAGTATGTTGTAGTGTTGGTTCAGTATTTGGATAATCTAATCTGTAGTGGACACCGCGTGATTCTGAACGGCTTAAAGCTGATATTGAGATCATTTCTAAAGTCTTTACTTCTATATATTTCTGCCAATCTGATTGAGTCCATTCAGTTAAATTCATCGCATTGCTTAGACAATCTTGTATTGAATTTAAGTAAGCTGTGATGTCTGGACCATTACGCTCTATACCTAACACTTTAAAAGTTTGTTGACGAAGACCTTGTAAGTCTTCATCACTTATTTTAGGAATCAGTCGTTGCTCATATTCGCTAACATGAATATCTCTTATTTCGGATTGATGAATAGCTTCTCCACAAAGATGTCCCATAACAAGAGCTTCAAGTAAGGAATTACTGGCTAAACGATTTGCACCATGAAAATTCGTATTACTCGCTTCCCCTATAACGTAAAAATGTCTCAAGTTCGTTCGACCATAAATATCTGTTTTTACGCCACCCATTGTATAGTGAGCACCAGGTGTAATAGGAATGAGATGATGCGCATATTCATCTGGAAAGTGTTCAATGACATTTTGATAAATCGTTGGAAATCTTTTAGAAAATGCTTCAACCTGTTCAATATTAATAAAGCATTGATGACCAAGTTGTTGTTGCTGAAAGATGGCTCTACTTGTCACATCTCTAGGAGCGAGACTGCCTAAAGGATGCTTATCTTTCATAAAGTGATCCCCAAGGCTATTGACTAAAATACCACCATGACCTCTTACTGCCTCGGAAACTAGACCGTATGTTTGTCCGGGCTTACCGAGTAAAGTGGGATGAAATTGAATCATTTCCATATGTCTTAATGGAATGCCGTGATGATGCGCGATAACATGACCTGAACTTATTGAACTGGACGCACTGGAATGCGTAGGGAATAAATTGCTGTAACCACCTGTAGCCAAAATGACATCATGGGCTATGATATCAAGTTGTTGTCCATGTTTATCAAGTGCACGTACACCACAAACAGCATGTTCTGTATCTTTCAACAAATCAATTACTTCAGTTTCTTCATAAATCTTAATATGCTTGGATGATAATTGATTCATCAAATGGTGCGTTAAATATTTCCCCGTTTGATCACCACCAATATGTAAAATGCGTGGTCGAGTGTGCGCACCTTCCATCGCAAAGTCTAAAACATGTTGATTTGTAATCGTATCAAAACTCAATCCATTTTGAATGAGTTGCTCGATATAACAATGACTATGTTGGATGATGGATTGTATGACATCAATATCTCCAAGTTCATTACCAGCTTTATACGTATCTACAAAATGCGCATGCCCATTGTCATGTTCGTATTGAGAACAACAAATCCCGCCTTGAGCTAGTGAACTGTTATGTTTATTTAGTTTATCTTTCGTAATGCAATAAATTTCAGTTTGCTCATTAAATGACTGTATAGCTGCTAATGCAGCGATGCCAGAACCTACTACAATGACTTTTCTCAAAGTTTACACCTTACTTTACATATATGTTATCATTTTATATACAATATATTGACACAATGAAACGTAAATAACAAGAGGGGGGATTATAATTGATTTATTTAGATAATGCATCAACTACGAGGATTGATAGCCAAGTGATGGATGTCTATCAAGATATACAGCGCGAAGCATATTACAATAGCGAAAGTTTACATATAGGTGGTATACATACTAGACAGTTGTTGGATGAGTGTAAACAATTTATAAAGGATTACTTTTCAACAGATAAAGAAGTGATTTATACAAGAAGCGGTTCTCATGCAAATGAAATTGCGATACATAGCTTTTTGAAAGAGCAGGAAAGCGGTAAAGTACTTGTATCACCTTATGAACATCCCTCTATACATGCCGCTTTAGAAGTTTATCAAGATAAATTTGAAATGATTATGTTGCCTTTAGACAATAATGGAGAAATAGATTTAGAACATACGACTGACTTCATGACAGATGATGTCGTGCTCATCATTGCACAACATGTTAATTCTGAGACTGGATACATATTACCTGTTGAAGCATTGAGTCAAATTGCACAGGATTACAATATTCCAATGCATGTTGATGGCGTACAAGCAGTTCATAAATTAAATGATATTAATGTAAAATTGTTCAGTTCATACACTTTTTCAGGACATAAGTTTCACGGTACAAAAGGTTCGGGTGTGTTAATGATGAATCATGAATATGTAAAGCCGTTAAATCAACATTATTTTCATGAAATGTATACACAAAATGGTACAATAGATTCACCAAGTATTATCGCGATGACAAAAGCATTATCAATGTCACCTAGTATTGACGAGATGCATACTTTACAACAATACTTCATCGAACAATTAAGTGACTTATCATTTACACCAATTGTTTACAAAGCGCAAGCACCACATATTATTGCAGTATTAACACCGATATATGAAGGACAATATATTATGCAATATTTGTCGAATAGAAATATATGTGTTTCAACAGGCACTGCATGTGGTCATGGCGCATTGTTAAGTAGTGGTTTACAAGTTAAAATAGATTCAATACCTGAGAAAACGTATGACCAATATATACGTTTATCTATTGGAAAATTTACGACTAGAAATGACATAGATACTTGTTTGCACCATTTAAAAACAGCTATAAGAGGAGATCAGTGAAATGAATAACCCTTTTAAAAGAAGAGAACAAATTTTACAATTACTCGAATCTTCAGATGAACCGATTAGCGGTAAACAACTGAGTCAACAATTCGATATTTCGAGACAGATTATTGTGAAAGATATTTCTATATTGAAATCACAAAATTATAATATTGATTCAACAAGTCGTGGTTATGTTGTTAATAATGTACAATGCGGTAAAAGATATAAACGTGTCATTGTTTGCCAACATGATAATGACCGAATGGAAGAAGAGTTAAAGTTAATATTGGATAACGGGGCAATGATTGATGATGTTGCGATTGATCATCCAGTGTATGGCAGTATTAAAGCGGATCTAATGATTGAAACGTACGAAGATTTATCTAAATTTATAAGCGAAATGGAAAAGTTTGAAGGACAAATGTTAGCACATTTAACAGATAACCTTCATTTACATACAATTTCTGCACACACTGAAAAGATTTTAGACAATGCTGTAAGGGACTTGAAAGAACATCATTTTATTATAGAATAACTAACAATATACCTCCGTATAATTTTTCATAAAGTAAAATTATACGGAGGTAAATTATTTAGATATATTAAAAAGAAAAATTAGAATTTTTTGAATTCTTACTACTATTTTATGGGAATATGTATATAATGTATATAGATTAGATAAATAAGGGGGATTTTTAAAAGTGAATTTATTTATGAAAAAGTTATCAGTTGCTTCATTAAGTGCTCTGATTGCACTACCTGCATTTGCTACTCAAGCATCTGCAAATAGTGTCGCACCAAATGAAGACAGGTTACTCGAAACATTAGAAAAAGAAGGCGTCATTGAATCAACCGAAACACCTGAACAGAAAAATGAAAAAATCAGAGAGTATATGGATGGCAAAGGTGAACAATATCACCAAAAATACATACCGAATAAAGGACTTTTTGATAAGAAGTACAACAAGGGGAATAATGGTAAGCGTCAAGGACAGATGAATAAGAATCAAAAAGAAATGTATAAAAAGAAAAACAACGGTAAACGTGTTGATAATGTTGAAGAAGAAAAATATAAAGGTAAAGTACGACAAGATAAAGTGTTAGTACTAGCGATGGAATTTCCAGACTATCCACACAATTCAATTAAAAAAGATGAAACGGATATGTACTATGATGATTATACAGTTTCGCATTTTCAAGATATGGTATTTGGAGAAAATGGTTATAAAGGTCCAAATGGCGAGAATTTAATGAGTATGAAACAGTATTACAAAAACCAATCTGGTGGTAGTTATGATATAGATGGAAAAGTGCACGGTTGGTATAAAGCTAAACATCCTGCAAGTTATTATGGTGGAAATGTGCCAGACGAAAGTGGCAGTGATGGTAAACCGAAAGAATTGATTAAAGAAGCGCTAGAACAAGCAGCGAAAGATCCAGATATTAATTTAAGCGATTATGATCAATGGGATCGTGATGATATTGATGGTGACGGCGTTTATGATGAGAAAGATGGTATTATCGATCACATTATGATTGTACATGCAGGACCTGGTGAAGAATCAGGTGGCGGTAAATTAGGAACAGATGCTATTTGGTCACATAGATGGTCACTTGATATTGATGATAAAGGTGAACCTTATACAATTCCAGGCACTGATTCTGGGCTTGATCAATTTGATGGGAAATTAGCAGCAATTGATTACACAGTTCAACCTGAAGATGGAGCAGCAGGTGTGTTCTCTCATGAATTCGGACATGATTTAGGATTACCAGATGAATATGATACTGAGTATTCAGGTAAAGGTGAACCTGTTTCATTCTGGTCTATTATGTCATCAGGTAGTTGGGCAGGTACTGTTCCAGGTACTGAACCGACTGGATTTGATCCATACATGAAAGAAATGCTTCAACAATTACATGGTGGTAATTGGCAAACAGGTAATGAAATCAACGCATCTGAATTTAAAGGTGAAACGTCAGAACTTATAGATGAAGCATCTACTAAAGGAACAAACAATGATGCAATTAAAGTTAAGCTCCCTGACAAATCTACTTTAATTCAAAAACCATTTCAAGGTAAGAAAGCATATTGGAGTGGCGCAGATGATGATTCACAATATTCAATGGAAACAGCATTAGATTTAAGTTCTGCTAAATCAAGTAAGCTGAAATTTAAGACTTGGTATGATATAGAACAAGGATTTGACTATGGTTACGTTCAAGTATCTACAGACGATGGTCAAAATTGGGAAAACGTAGCAGGTAATATTACGAACAATGATGATCCATCAGAGAGTGGTCAGAACCAAGGAAATGGTATTGATGGTCAGTCTGAAGGATATGTAAATGCTAAATTTGATTTATCAAAATACGATGGCAAAAAAGTAAAATTAAGATTCTTATATGTAACAGATAAATTTGAAACAAACCCAGGTTGGTTTGTCGATAAAGTTAGAGTAACTTCAGAAGATGGACAAAAAATCTTCAGTGATAATGCAGAAAATAAAGCGAAATTTGATTTACAAGGCTTTGAACAAAGTGATGGCAATAGATATGATGAGAACTACTATTTATTACAATGGAGAAACTTTACAGGACCAGATAAAGGATTACAACACATTAAACGCGGTGGCGGAACAATGTCTTACAACAAAGGTTTAACAGTTTGGTACGTTGATAAGAGTTTCTCAGATAACAACGTAAGTTCACACCAAGGACAAGGTTTCATAAGCGTTGTAGATGCTGACCAAAATGCATTGAATTGGAAGAAAAAAGGAGTAGCTGATGATCCAGCAACAACACAATTCCAAATTAGAGACGCAGCATTTAGTTTAGATCACCAACCTAAATTAAAATTGAAAAACGAAGACGGCTATAAATTACATGATAATAAAACGAAGAAAAATCCTGTATTCGATGATAGTCAAGATTACTCAAACCAAGGACAAAAAGATGCGGGTGTATTATTACCGAATAATGGCTTGAAATTTGAAGTATCAGCAAAAAGTAAAGACAACTCAGTAGGTAAAGTGAAAATTACAAAATAAATATGAATCTTATAACAGGAACGCCAAGGGGTGTTCCTGTTTTTTTGAAAATTAATCAATTACTTAACCACTCAACCTGTTTAATTTTCATTCATAGTAAATATAACCTATAATAAAGGTGAATTTAATCTAATGAAAAGGGTGATTATTGTGGATGTAAGATTTCCGATTGGAGAATTAGAATTACCTGAAAAAGTAACAATGAATGATATTAATCAGTGGTTAGATGAGATTGGTAACTACGCAAATCGATTAAGAAAAGTTGTTGATGGATTAAACGATGAAGCATTAAAGAAAAAGTATAGAGAAGGTAGTTGGACAGTTAGACAGCTTGTCCACCATATAGCCGATTCTCAATTGAATATGTATCAACGTTTGAAGATTGCTTTAACCGATGATAGAAAGCCGACAATAGTTGGATTTGATCAAGAAAAATGGATTGAATTACCAGATAATGAATTACCTATCGAATGTTCTCTTAGAATGTTAGAAGGTATAAACGAACGGATTGTTGCAGTAGGACGAAGTTTGTCTGAAGAACAGCTGAAACGCGCATTCATTCATGAAGATAATGGTGAAACAACAGTAGCTTTTAAAATTGCGAAATTATCATGGCATGAAGAACATCATTTAGCACATATTAAATTAGCTTTAAATAATTAATCACATTACCGCCCAAATAATATTTGGGCGGTTTTTTATATAAAATACAATAGTGTTTAGATTTTTTTATCAAACATATTAAAGTGGAATAATCTTATTATAAGTTACATTTAATTCCATAATTGGTGTATTATTGTAAGTAGATATACAATTATGGGGGGATTTGTTGTGGAATTTGTAAATTTGGAAGTTGAGGAATTTGATTTATTTGTGAAGGGGCATTTTTCGCATTATACGCAATCGGCTGAACAATATAATTATCGAAATCTTACAAATGCCGACTGTCATTTAGTTGGGGTAAAAGACAGTCAGCAAAATATCATTGCTGCATGTTTATTAACAGAAGCACAGTCTTTAAAGTTCTTTAAATATTTCTATAGTCATAGAGGTCCGGTAATGGATTACAACAATATAGAGCTTGTTAATTTTTTCTTTGAGAATTTAACTAAATATTTAAGAAAAAGAAATTGTTTATTTGTACTTGTAGATCCATATGTTATTGAGAATATTAGAAATCATAGTGGAGAAATTTTGAAGTCGAATAATAATCGGGCTTTGATTCATAATTTGGATAAACTCGGTTACAAGCATGAAGGATATAGCATAGGTTATTCAGATAAACGACAAATTAGATGGATTTCGGTATTAGATCTTAAAAATAAATCTCTAGATGACGTCTTAAATGATATGGAATATAAGACAAGACGAAATATTAAGAAGACTGAAGAGATGGGTGTGAAAGTACGAGAGTTACCAGTTTCAGAAGTGAGTTTATTTTACAGTTTATTTCAAATGGCAGAAGAAAAACACGGCTTTTCTTTTAGAGATGAAGCGTATTTCAAAAAAATGCTAGAAATGTACAAAGGTAAATCATGTATAAAGCTTGCTTATATAGACTTGAATGATTATATTAGTAATTTGATTTTTGAGAAAGAAAAATTAAATATAGAAAGAACAAGTATCGAAGAAGCTTTAAAAGAAAGTCCAAATTCTAAAAAGAATAAGACGAGAAAGCAAGAAAATGAGAAAAAGCTAAATAGTATTGAAGGAAAAATAAAAGAAAGCGAAATTTTAAGAGGTATAGAAGGTGACATACTTAATTTAGCAGCAGCACTCTATATTTATAATGACCATGAAGTGTACTATTTATCTAGCGGATCTAATCCTAAATTTAATAGATTTATGGGAGCATACAAACTTCAATGGGAAATGATTAAATTTGCTAAAGAACACCATATAGACCGTTATAACTTTTATGGTATTACGGGTGATTTTACAGAAAACGCAGAAGATGCGGGTGTTATTAAATTCAAAAGTGGATTTAATGGGCATGTAGAAGAATTAATTGGTGATTTTATTAAGCCTATCCGACCAGTATTTTATAAATTATATAAACTTTTGAATAGATCGTAAAATCTAGCAAAGAAGCCGTCCAAAAATTGGACGGTTTTTTTGTATATTAGAATAAGGTTATTAATATTCTGAAAATTTTTAAAATAGTCTATTGCGAATATTTATAAAAACGCTTACAATTATAAAATACAATAGAGGGGGTACTACAACATGAATTTGGCAATACTTGGATTTATAATGGTTATCATTTTTATGATTCTCATTATGAGCAAAAAGATGTCAGCTTTAGCAGCATTAATTATAGTGCCAACAGTTTTCGGACTGATTGGGGGATTCTATTCTAAATTAGGCGAATATATGGTGGATGGACTATTAACAGTAGCACCAACGGGTATTATGCTCGTATTCGCAATTTTATACTTTGGGGTTATGATTGACGCAGGATTATTTAATCCTGTTATTGAAGCAATTATGAAAGCTGTTAAAGGTGATCCAGTTAAGATTACAATTGGAACAGTTGCTTTAGCATCACTAGTTGCGTTAGATGGAGATGGCACGACAACGTTTATTATTACCGTTACGGCTATGCTGCCTTTATATAAGAAAATGGGCATGAATTTATACATATTATCAACGTTAGCATTGCTATCTATTGGTGTTATGAATATGACGCCATGGGGTGGTCCAACTGCAAGAGCGATTTCTTCTCTACAGTTAACGACTGAAGAAGTATTTACACCGATTATTCCAGTAATGATAGCTGGTATATTATTCGCTGTATTTGCAGCTTACGTATTAGGTGTTAAAGAAAGAAGAAGAGTCGGTATTAAAAATCATTTAAGTTTAACACTTGATGAAATGCATAATTCTAATGGTACAGATGAAGATGAAAAAGCATTATTAAGACCAAAAATTGTTATTGTTAATGCACTTTTAACTATATTATTACTAATCGCATTGATTACAGGTTTCTTACCAATTCCAGTATTATTCATGATTGGTTTTGCGACTGCATTACTAATCAATTATCCAAGCCTTGAAGTGCAATCTGAATTAATTAAACGTCATGCAGGGAATGTATTAGCAGTTGTAGGTTTAGTGTTTGCTTCTGGAATTTTCACAGGGGTTATGAATGGTACAGAAATGGTAGATGAGATGGCAAAAGCATTAGTAAATGTTATTCCTGAATCAATGGGTAATCATTTCGCACTTATTACCGCAATATTAAGTATGCCATTCACATACTTTATGGCTAATGATCCATTTTATTATGGTATTTTGCCAATCTTAGCAGAATCTGCCCAACAATTCGGTGTCGCAAAAGCTGAAATGGCAAGAGCTTCAATACTCGGACAACCATTACACGTATTAAGTCCACTATACGCTGCCGGTTATTTATTAGTAGGTATGTTAGGCATAGATTATGGTACAAACCAAAAAGTTGTTATGAAATGGGCAATAGGTTCCTCAGTATTTATGATATTTGTTGCTGGGATAATAGGCGTTATTTCGTTTTAATAGAATGATCTAAGATTGAACAAACTCAGAAATCTAATTTATGGATTTCTGAGTTTGTTTATGGAATAAAGTATAAATATTCATACATTTAATATAAAAATTTTGCTATGATATATAAATAAAGAAATAATAAAATCTTAATATATAATTGTTTAAAACGAGGGATGGTTTATATGTTATACGGTAAAGATTTTGTTAATACACATAGCAAAGAATTTTCAAAAATTCTTGAAACAGAAATTAAAAATTTGCTGAAACCGGATGAGATATTATTATCTTTAACATTCTCAAGTAATAAGCATTCGTATTATGTAACATTGCTCAATACAGAATCACATCAATGGATTACATTTCGTATTAGTGATCATAAAAGAAAAGGGACACTTAAGTCACTTTATAGCGTTTATTATGATCGCTATAGAGATGTGGAAAGTATGATGAATAGCATCAAACAATATTTAAAAAGTGCGGCTTGGACTTATTTTAGTTATCATCATTATTTTGTACTAAAATCAGTTAGATCTATACCACATCATAGAAGTAAAATATTAGTCAAAATTCCTAAAGGAGATTATAAGCACTTTAAACATAAAGTAACATTTGAACAAGAAATTAATGAAGGAAAAATTTTTATCGAAGTAAAAGATATAGATAAATATACACAGAAAATTTTAAGGTCACTTTATGTACAAAATTTACTTGCAAGTGAATTATATGAGCATACGAGAAAGTCAGTTGTATATGTACGAAATTCCGGGATAAAGTTATTAGAGAGATTTGATTCATTATATTATCAGAAGTATGAAGATGATTTTTCAGAAACATTATATGAAAATTTTAAAGTACCTGAGAAACTTAACATTCAAAGTGATAAAGACAATGAAATACTACTGCAAATGGAGAATATTAAAGCATTTAGTCAGTATTACGTATATGGACTACTGGATAATGAACAAAATGCGCTTTTATACATAGGATATCACCAAGGAAATTTGACTGCACAGGATATTGATAAGATTCCTATCATCAATAGTCACAAACAATCAAAGGCATATATAGAAAATTCATCGTATATCACACCAGTCGTATTTATGACGGATATAACAGAAAGAGAAGCACAAATCACTGTAAAGACAATGCTCAATCAATATACAGTATTTAGTCCAGTCAATTATGGAGGGGTTGTATCCTATAATCAAATGTATAATTATACAAATGGATTTCAAGTGGACAACGATGAAATTAATGCAAAAATATATGGAGATTTCAATACAATCCAACATCATACAGATATTCAATATATTGATATTAATGAACTAGGGCACTATAACATACTCATTGTAAAGTTGCGCATAGATAGTAAAGAAAATAACATACCAGCATCATTAACGTATTCAACAACTTCAAAAACTATAAAAAAAGAAATCGTTACACGATTAGAAATCAGTGAAAAAGTAGCTAAAAAAGTCAATTATATTATCGGCATACATCCTTGTGATGGCAGAGTCGTTGCGGTATATAAAGTAAATAAAAATAAAAAAAGATATATGAAATTTAAAAACGATTCAGGCAAGTATAAATATATGTTTAACTTCTTTGCCATTACAGAGAAAGTTTCAACCATTAATAATATTAAACTGGTCAAAACGACAAATACTGTACTCACGAATTATCAATTTGTAGATCAAAACGGTAAAATGAAGCGGAGTAAACGAAAAGTAGTTTTTGTAAAAGGGAAATAATTTGAAAGTAACAGAAGTCTATTTATAAACTATTTTATTTACAAATTATAGGAGGTGCAGTATAATAAATGCATAACATAATTTCCATAGGCATCACCAAACCCCCTTACTACGTGACTAGTAAGGGGGTTTATTTAGTGACGGTTATTTTATACTAATGCTTTAAAGTTTTCTAAGCGGTTTGCTTTTTCTTCTTCGCTAATGTTGTGTGCTTTTACGTAACGGTTTCTTTCGTGTGATGCACATTCGTGTGAGCATGCACCAAGATATTTGTGTTCGTTCTCTTCTGTAACTAAGAATTGACGGTTACATTCTGGGTTACTACAGTTAATGTATCTTTCACATGGTGTGCCGTCGAACCATTCTTTACCGACTACTGTTTTTTCAACTTGGTTTACGTCTACGCTAATTCTTTCATCGAATACGTACATTTTACCGTCCCAGAATTCACCTTTAGTTTCTGGATCTTTACCGTAAGTTGCGATTCCGCCTTCTAATTGGCTAACATCTTCGAAACCTTCTTTTAATAAGAAGCCTGAGAATTTTTCGCAACGGATACCACCTGTGCAATAAGTGACAATTTTCTTATCCATAAATTGTTCTTTATTCTCTTTAATCCAGTCTGGTAAATCTCTGAATCTTGTAATATCTGGACGAATTGCACCGCGGAAGTGTCCTAAGTCATATTCGTAATCATTTCTTGCATCAATGACGATTGTATCTTCTTCTAATAAAGCTTCTCTAAATTCTTTTGGTGATAAGTAGTTACCAGTTAATTCTCTAGGATCTACATCTTCTTCTAAGTCTAATGCTACGATTTCTGGTCTTGGACGCACGTGCATTTTTTTGAAAGTATGTCCTTCTGCTTCGTCGATTTTGAATGTAATGCCTTCAAATCTTTCGTCTGCTTTCATTTGTTCCATGTATTTATCTGTGTCAGCTTTCGTACCTGAAAGTGTACCGTTAATACCTTCAGTTGCTACTAAAATACGTCCTTTAAGTTCAAGGTCTTTACAAAATTCTAAATGCTCTGCTGCAAAAGTTTCGGGGTCAGTAATTGTTGTATATTTATAAAACAATAGTACTCTATAATCCATTTTCTTATCTCCTCTAATTCTCTTTTTTTATTTATATGATATGTCAATTTGAATGTATCTAGTTGATATGGAACAATTTTGATATGAATGCACATTTTTATCCTCATTATATTGTATCAAAAAAGTTGCATTTTTCAATTGTTTGATTTTGTAAAATAATATGAAATCGTTTTTATCTATCGTTTAATGTGAGTTCGAGGTGGAAATGGAGTTATGTTGACTGTTATTTTTTGAGAAAGTTAAATTTGTAATTCGCCTTCTTTAATTTCTTTCGCGTAATTACCGAAATGGTTGTCTAATTTATCTAAAGTTGAAATGAAACTTGTAAATTCATCATCAGGTATTATTTTTAGTAAGTGATCTAAATTGCTAATACATATGTTGTTTAATTCTTTAATTTTTTCACGACCAACTTCTGTTATAAATACATGAATCTTTCTATTGTCTTCCTTGTCCATTTTCTTTTCTACGAAGCCTTCTTTAATTTGACCATTTAACAAACGACTTAAATTCCCTTTATCCATGTCTTGAGACTCAGCAAGTCCAGCTAATGTCATACCTTCATTTTCACTAATAAAATATAATAAGTTCAGGTAATTTAATGAGTAACCATTGTTATTAGCAACATGTCCACATAGAAATTTAAAATTAGTATTTAATCGTAAAAGCTTAGTTTTAAAATCTTGTAATAACTCTTGTCTCTCTATATTTTCCATATTGTATTCCTCCATTAAATTAATTTATGCATTAAGATTTTATCAAACTTTGATTAAATAAAAAAGTAAAATTTCGCAAATTGTATGGTAATGTTTAGTTGTTATGCACAATTAATTGTTTTTGAGTATTAATGTTATTCAAAAACAAAAAGAAGTTGAAAGGGAATTTAATCATTCCCAAATTCAACTTCTGATATTATTATTTCCAGCCTTTATGATTTCTGTACTTATGAAAAGCTGAAACATCGATATTTTGTTTTTCTGCCGTTTTAATAACTTGTCCTACATTTTTAAAGCCTAATAATTTAAAATAATCAATAAGTTGCTGTTTAGTTAATGTGTCAGTATCTTTATTAAGTAGAACAGCTAAATCTTGATCAGTGTGGAAAGGTAATCGCGTATCATCATGA
The DNA here is from genome assembly GCF_022386055.1 of Mammaliicoccus sp. Q-M61. NCBI lineage: Bacteria > Bacillati > Bacillota > Bacilli > Caryophanales > Staphylococcaceae > Mammaliicoccus > Mammaliicoccus sp. Q-M61. The sequence continues at coordinate 91,693 of NZ_JAJNJL010000006.1, read as the reverse complement.
AGCGTTAATCCATTTTGAGAATGTGTTTTAGCATCAGCATGATGAGAATCAGTAACACTAACCGCACCAAAACCTAGAATAACAGCAGATAAAGTAACAGGAATTAATTTTTTGAATTTCATATATAACCATCTCCAATCATTTGATAAGTTGATTATAATATATATATTTCCAAAAAATAGGCAGTTAAAAGTTATTTAATGATAGTTAAGAATGAGTTAAGAATTAGGGGAGAATAAATCCTTCTCCATTAATTTTGTTAAATCACCATCGTTATTTATTTCTACGCCGGTATCTACAAAGCCTAATTTAATATATAGTTCATATGCAATTTGATTTGGAATATCTACTAAGAGTGCAATGTGTTTTATATGTGGCATATGTTCTAATAAGTAATGATTGAGTTGTTGCAAGCTTTGTTTTGCATAGCCTTGTCTTAAATAGCGTTTATCTGTTGATAATGATCTTACAAAAATTGTGGATTCATCTGGTGTTGAAAAGTACTTTGTAAATTCGCTATGTTCATGCAAGACGAAGAATACAGCCAGTTTGTCATCTTCTGATAATCCCAATATGCAATGTCTATTTTTATTTTGTGCTGCCAGTTCAATATTTTCTTTCGGTGTTTTTGTAAACTGAAGTTGTGAATGATCCATTTGATATGACTGCACTTTATTATAATAATTGTCGTTATATGCAATTAATTTCATAGTAAACCTCCAATTTGATTTCTAAATTAAAATAACTCTTTTATGTCTGTTAAATTATTGTTTGTATTTTATCATAATTTAAATAACCTTTTTCAAAAGAAAACAAAGTTTAAATTGACATTTTTTTACAATGTGTAATAATAAATTTAAAATTCTAGTGGGGGATAAGATATGTCGGAGTTGAAAGGGATACCAGAATCTATGCTAATACCGATTGCTGTTAAGGCAAAAGAGACTTTAAGTGATATGCCAATTATTAATGATCCTTTATCTGTTAAAATAATAAAAGAAATAGACAATCCTGTGCTTGATACATATGTGGATTGGCTAACGCAGCTTGGTATTAGTATTAGGACAGAAATTTTAGATGAAATTGTGATTAATTTTATTAAAGATTCTAATCATCCATTTATTATTAATATTGGATGCGGATTGGATACGCGTCTCAGTCGCTTGAAATTGAACAAGATACCATGGATTGATATTGATGTACCTGAAAGTATAAATCTTAGAAGACGATTTTTTAATGAAACATATTTTTATAAAATGATTAATAAGTCTATGTTTGATTATACTTGGATTGATGATGTTAAACGTAATGTACATTTTAAAGAAGATAGTGATATTTTAATAATATTTGAAGGTGTGTTAATGTATTTTGAGAAAGTAGAAATTGAAGCTTTGTATAAAGAGATTGCTCAGTCATTTGATAAGCATCATTTAGTAATTGCTTCTGAATTTTGTTCAAAGTTTATGACTAAACATACAAATAATCATCCATCTGTCTCTAAACTTTCTAGTAAACCATTATTTAAGTTTGGTTATAATAATGTCGCAGAGTTAAAAGATATTTTGCCAGGAAGTTGGAAAGTTGTTAAAGAATATAATTACTTTGATAGATACTCACATAGATGGCGCTATTTGAAATGGTTTAAGTATATAGTCTATCTTAAAAATCGATTTAATAATAAAATTGTAATAATCAAAAACACTTAATATAAAAGTGTAGTGGGAGTTGGCTATGGAAACGATATATTTAGCAGGCGGTTGTTTATGGGGCGTACAAGCTTTTGTAAAGACGTTACCTGGTGTAATTGAGACAGAAGCGGGTAGAGTGAATGGAAGTAGCCGTACACTTGAAGGTGATTACGATGGTTATGCAGAATGTGTAAAGACTGTATTTGATCCTGCAATCGTTAGTGTAGAAGATTTGATGGCATACTTGTTTGAAATTATAGACCCATATAGTGTGAACAAACAAGGTGAAGACGTTGGGTTGAAATATCGAACAGGAGTCTATAGTGAAGAAGACCATCATTTAGAAGCTGCACGCCAATTTATAGCAAATAGAAGTGATGCAGACCGAATTGCAGTTGAGGTTAAAGCATTAGAGAATTATGTACGAAGCGCAGAAGAACACCAAGACCGTTTAGCAAAATGCCCAGACGATTATTGCCACATTTCCCAAGAAATGATGAATAAATATAAATAAAGAGGTATTTGAGATGGGTCCAGAGGCGCTGTATTTATCAAGATTGACCAAACAAGATAAATAGAGGCGTTGTATTTATCAAGACTGGCCAAACAAGATAAATATGAGTGTTGTATTTATCAAGACAGACCAAACAAGATAAATAGGGGCGTTGTATTTATCAAGATTGACCAAACAAGATAAATAGAGGCGCTGTATTTATCAAGACAGGCGAAACAAGATAAATAGGGGCGTTGTATTTATCAAGACAGGCGAAACAAGATAAATAGAGACGTTGTATTTATCAAGACAGACCAAACAAGATAAATATGAGCATTGTATTTATCAAGACAGACCAAACAAGATAAATATGAGCATTGTATTTATCAAGACTGATCAATCTAGATAAATAGGGGCGCCGAATATTGCAAGACAGCCCTAACTAGCAACATAGAGGCGCCGAATATTGCAAGACAGCCCTAACTAGCAACATAGAGGCCTTGAATATTGCAAGACGACCATAACTAGCAACATAGAAGCGTCGAATATTGCAAGACGCCGCTGACTAGCAACATAGGGGCGCCGAAAATTGCAAGACCGCCATGACTAGCAACATAGGGGCGCCGAAAATTGCAAGACGGCCATGACTAGAAACATAGAAGCCCTGAAAATAGCAAGAAAGCCCTAACTAGCAACATAGGGGCGCCGAAAATTGCAAGACAGCCCTAACTAGCAACATAGAGGCGCCGAAAATTGCAAGACAGCCCTAACTAGCAACATAGGGCCGCCGAAAATTGCAAGACGGCCATGACTAGCAACATAGAGCTCTCGAATATTGCAAGACGTCCGTGACTAGCAACATTCGCCACGGTTCCCCATATACTATTCCACAAAAAAGCTAGGACTTGTTCAAAGTCCTAGCTTTTCTCATTTTATTGTCCGTGATAAATACTAAAGTTCAGTGGCTTAATGCCATTGCTTGACCACTCATTGTATATTTTTTGTTTATTTCTATCGTTTTCTACAATTGTGATACCGCAGTCGCCGCCGCCAGCTCCTGATGTTTTACTTGCGCCACCGTATGATTCTCCGATATCGCATAATTTTTTAAGATGTGGTGTTTCGATATCTATTGTAGCGAATGAATCTAAATATTGTATAACGGTACGATTCTTTCTAATTGTATCTTGAACACCTTGTATATTGTTTGTCTTAAATGCTTTAATAAGTTGTTCGACATATTTCTGTGATTGATCTAAAAATTGTGTATATATTGTTGGGTCTGCTTTTAAGCGTTTGACTTCACTTACTAAATGATGTGAAGAAGCGGGTGAGCCTGTCCAACCGATTAATACTTCCATATGCTCTGGTGCTTGAAGTGGTTCGATGTGTAAGCCTGGCCAGTTTTTATAAAGGACATCCATTACAGATGTTTCTTCTATTTGTTGTTTAACCCAAACGTGATCAAAAGTGCTATAGACTAACCAACCTGTATAAACACTTACTGCAATATCACCGCAAGAACTTAAACTTTGTAATTTCATATTAGCGATAACAGCTAATTTATAAATAAATAAATTTGATAATTGTAAGTTATAGAATTCGTTTAGAGCTTTGATAACAGATACTAATACGGCTGCACTAGAACCTAAACCATATTTATGACCGGATGCATCATCAAGGTTACTATCAATCGTTAAGTTATAATGTCTTAATGTGACATTGGAACTTTTAGCAAATTGTTCAAAGACTTCTATAGCTTGTGTAATATATTTAAGCTGATCTGCAGCATCATTATCAGAAATGATGATTTTGTCTTGTTCTCTTGTAAATGTAATCGGCTCATGATGTAAAGTCTTAGAATGGATAAATCCTGATGATGAATTCGTATCTTCAATTGTTGCCGTCACAAATCGATCAACTGCAATTAAGACAGATTTATATCCAGGCTCTGTTACTGCATATTCTCCAGCAATATACAGCTTTCCTGGCGCTTTGACTTGAATCATTATATCTCTTCCTTACTCAATAATTTCAATTCCTGTGTTTGTAATATCACTCGCAATAACTTGTTCTTTATTAAAAGATTTAAGTAAAGCGTCTATTATAAATTGCTGGTTTTTCTTTTCGACTAATATTTTAACATTTGGACCTGCATCCATTGTAAAATAGCACGGATATCCAGCTTTTCTACATTGATGTACAATATCCATAACTTCATAACTTTCTGGTACTAAGTATGTGAAAGGTGGCTGTGCACCTAAATTAGTAGCGTGCATGCGTAAGCCATTTTCTTCGATGACTTCACCTAAATGTTTGAAGTCTTTATTACGAATGGCTTCTTTAACTGATGCAATATCTTCATCAACATGATCTAACCAATATTGGTAGAAACGAGAAGTGTCTCTCGTATGGGACATACCTGAACGACTAGATACTTTTTTAGATTGGTTATTGATGACCACAAATACCATTGATAAATTTTCTTCCCAACCTTGTGCATCAATTGAGTGTGCATATGACGTTTCGTCGTCATGACCTTTTTCCCATTCAGCAAATCCACCAAAAATACTTCTAGAAGCTGAGCCTGAACCTCTTCTAGCTAATCTTGATAAATCTTTATCAGACATATTCAAGTTAAGTGCTTCGTTACAAGCTGCAGCAAGGGCTGCAAATGCGCTTGCTGATGAAGCAAGACCTGCTGCTGTAGGAACATAATTGACACTTTCAATATAAGCATAGTGTGAAGTATGACTACGTTCTCTTACAAGGTTCATAAACTGATAAATTTTCTTCGATTGTTCTTCGTTTACTTCTTCACCATTTAGAACGAGTATATCTTTCGTGTATTCAGGACTAAATGTCACTTTTGTTTCTGTATAAAATTTATCAAGCGTAACGGATAAGCTATTATTCATGGGGATGATCAGTGATTCATCGGCTTTTCCCCAATATTTAATTAAAGCAATATTTGTGTGCGCGCGGGCTTTACCACTCATATTCAATCTCGTTAACCTCCTAAATTTTCAATCCAAGTATGATGAGCACCGAATTTTTCAGCACTTGTTGCAATTTTTTCAGCAATGTCGAGATTTTGAGCGAGTACAATCATGCTACCACCACGGCCGCCGCCTGTTAGTTTACCAGCAGTTGCACCTTGTAATTTACTTATTTCAAGTAATGCTTCAATATTGTCATGACTAACTGTTAACTTGCGTAAATTTTCTTGTGCACGTTCAAATACGTGTGCTAATTTTGTGAAATCATGATGTTCGATTGCTTCATTAGCATCATATACGAGCGTACCAATATGCTCTATATATTGCATATATTGTTCATTATGATCACATAATTGGTGGACATCTTCGACTGCTTGTTTAGTAGAACCTTGAACACCTGTATCAATCACGACCATATAGCCGTTTATGGATAGTGGTTTTAAAGTTGTTACTTTTCCTTGTTGGAACCATACTGGTTTATTAGAGACAATCGTTTGAGTATCGATGCCACTCGGTTTGCCATGTGCGATTTGTTCTGCCCAATTCGCTTCTTCTATTAATAATTCGTCAGAAAGAGGCTCTCCTATATAATCATAACTTGCTCTTACAAAGGCGATAGCCATAGCAGCACTGGAACCTAATCCTCTTGAAGGGGGAAGATTTGTTTCGAATTTAACATTTATAGGCTCTTCAATATGATGTTTATCGATAAATCTTGAAATAACAGATTTAATATGTTCAGGAGCTGATAGTAACGTTCCTTCATATACATCACTATTAATATATGAAGTATCACCAGCGTTAAGAGACTGGATCGTTACTTTCACTTTACCTGTTGTAAATGGAATCGCTATTGCTGGTTGTCCAAAAGTAACAGCATGTTCTCCTATTAAAATAACTTTCCCATTTGCTTCCCCGTATCCTATTTGTGCCATATTTTCAATCACCTTTAGTATTTCTTATTTTATTTTTGTTAAACACTTTATTATTATAAAGCTCTGTCACCATATATTCAAAAACTTTAACTAATTAATGTGTAATTATTACAATTTTTAATGAAATTGATAGCTATTATGACCTTTTGCAAAGCCTTTCGCTGTAAATAACCAAGAATCGCCACCACGTTCTATATCATTGGCACAAATGATTAATTGATTTGTACCTGGTATAAATGCAGGATGTGTCGATCTTAACATATGCCCTTGATCGCGACCTGGCATTAATATTTGTCCGATAGGGTAACCACTTTTGTTAAAGACAAGTACTCTACCTTGACCATACATAGCAACATAAAGGTTATCGTCACTATCAATACAACAAGAATCAGGACCTTCATGACCTGTAAAATGATATGGAATAGATGCACCAAATGGTTCAATTGTCACACCGTCTTCTTCTAGTGAAATACGATGTAATCTATTCGCATTTGTTTCAGTTACCCATAGTACACGTTCATCTGTACTTAATGCAATCCCATTTGCTACTGCGATATTTTGAATAATAGGTGTAATTGTTTGATGATCTGGTGAAACATAATATACGCCACCAAGTGGATTTGTAGAGTATCCTCTAAAATCAGTAAAGTAGAATCCACCTTTACTATCAAATACTAAATCATCAACGCAATATTCTGTATCGATATCTGAAACGATACTTTGTGGATTTTTGCCGTCTGCATCAGTCGCAAAAATACCTCCAGAACTTTTGAAGTCACCTAAATAAGACATATATAATCGTCCGTCTTTATGTATTTTAACAGAAGCCGGGTTAGTTTTCTCAGATTTAAATACTGTATTAACTTTTTTCTCAGGTAAATCAACGCGGAAAATAGTCCCGCCAAATACTTCGCATAAGAATAGATTATGATTTCTATCAAAGCATAAACCTTCTAATTGAAGACCTTCATCAGAAATTTTGAGCCAGGGTTCAGCTGTTACAGTTTGCAAGTGTTGTTCATGCGCAAGTAGTGGGACAGCACTTTTTGAAGCTTCCGTATAATATAAAGATGGTATATGTTGATCAGCCATGATAATCTCTCCTTTAAGTTGTACAATATAGAAAAGTACACATGTACTTTAAAGATGTGTTTAATATATATCTTTAATATTATCACTTTTAACTTACAATGAAAATGAATATTAAATTGCGAAAAATATGAATGATGTAAAAGAAATTATAAACATATAAAAAACAGCTTTTCGAGAAGAGGAAAAGCTGTTTTTCTGATTAAGCTTTAATTGATTTCGTGCGTTGTTCTACATATGTCTGTAATTCTGGAGACAATACATAGCTGACTGATTTTAAATCAGATACGTTTGATGCATTCAATAAATTAGCAATGACATGCATTTGTTCGATAAATTGTTTCATATGTTCAATTGTATCTTCTACGCCATAAGCATCTAAATATTTGAGAACATATCCAGATAAGCCAACAGCTTCTGCACCTAGTACAAGAGATTTAATGGCATCGAGTGGGTTTTTAACGCCACCACTAGCTAATATATGAATATCTGCATTTAATAATTGTGCTTCTAATAAGCTTTGAACAGTACTTTGTCCCCATTGATTTAAGAATGCCATATCTTTTAATGGTCTTCTTTGATTTTCAATGTCCGCAAAATTCGTACCGCCTCTACCACTAACATCTACATATTGAATACCAATATCTTTAACTTTTTGAATCGTTTCAGCACTCATACCGAAACCAACTTCTTTGATGATCACAGGTATATCAATATTATCTTGAATTTCTTGAATGTTTGTTAGCCAATTTTCAAATTCAGTATCACCTTCAGGCATTATCAGTTCTTGAGGTGCATTGACGTGAATTTGTAGGGCGTCAGCATTTAGAAGTTCTATAGATTTCTTAGCTTTTGCATATTCAATATCTGCTCCGACATTACTGAATATTAAACCTTCAGGATTTTCGTCACGTACTACTGTGAAACTTGATTCAGCGTTAGGGTCTTTTAGGGCTGAATGTGTAGAACCTACTGCCATAGGTATGTTACAAGCTTTAGCTATTTGCGCTAACTCTTTGTTAATAGTTGCCGCTCTTTCACTTCCACCCGTCATCGCATTGATATAAATAGGGTATTTAAACGTGAAATGCGGAAATTTTACTGATAAATCAATTTGATTTTTATTAATAGAAGGAATGGATTGATGTATAAGCTGTACTTTATCAAAATCAGTACTAACTGGTGAATACGTATCTAATGCCAGCTGAATATGTTCATTCTTCCTTTTGCTTCTTAATGAGTCGTCCATTCATTTATCCTCCGTGCGTCTATATGTTTAATGATATATTTTATCTTAATACACATTATACCAGTTGTATAATTGAATATAAACTAAACATTGTTATACATTCCGCTTCAAAATCTTTTTCCAAATGGTAGAAAAATAAGGCAATCAATTTATGCTAATATAATACTATACAAATATACATAAAATGGAGGAGAATCGTTATCAAATTTAAAAAACTTACTTTAATTTTAATTTGTACATTATTATTAAGCGGTTGTACTTTACCAGGCTTAGGTGGCGCATCGTCTGATACAGTGAAAATTACGGCGCTTGCTACAAGCGAGTCTCAAATCATGGCGCATATGATTCGCTTACAAATCGAGCATGATACAAAAGGACAAGTAAAACCGATAATTGTAAATAATCTTGGTTCTGCGGTAATTGAACATAACGCGATATTAAATGATAATGCGCAAATATCCGCAACAAGATATACAGGTACTGATTTAGTAGGTGCTTTAAACTCTGAACCCATTACAAATACTAAAAAAGCTGAGAAAGCTGTTAAAACAGGTTTTCAAAAGAAATTTGATCAAACATTTTTTGACTCATATGGATTTGAAAATACCTTCGCATTTACAGTCACTAAAGATACAGCTAAAAAGTACAATTTAAAAAAAGTTTCGGATTTAGCTAAACATAAAGATGAATTAAGAGTAGCAAGTGATCCTACATGGATTAAGAGAAAAGGGGACGGCTATCCAGCTTTTTCAAAGGCATACGGATTTGAATTTAAAGATATTAGAACAATGCAAATCGGACTCGTATATGATGCATTGAAGAATAAAAGCATTGATGCCGCACTTGGGTATACAACAGATGGAAGAATAGCTGCTTATGATTTAGTGACACTAGAAGATGATCGTCACTTCTTCCCACCATATGACGCCAGCCCTTTAGCAACAAATGAATATTTGAAACATAATCCAAAAGCTAAAAAATCAATAGAAAAATTGGTTGGGAAAGTATCTACTGAAAAAATGCAAGAATTGAATTATCAAGCAGACGGCCAAAAAGAAGAGCCCGCTATAATCGCAGAAAAATTCCTTAAAGCACATCACTATTTTGAATAGTTAATATAGTAAAAAGCAGGAACCACAAGTGAGGTTCCTGCTTTTTCATTAATACTCTATTTATTAAGCCCATCCTCTGAATCGTGTTGCTTCGGCTGTACGTCTAACACCTACAACATAAGCTGATAATCTCATGTCTAGTTTTCTCTTTTGTGAAATGTCATATACTTTGTCAAAAGCTTCGACAATCTTAGTTTTTAATAACTGATTCACTTCTTCTTCAGACCAATAAAGTCCTTGATTGTTCTGTACCCATTCAAAATATGAAACAGTTACACCACCAGCACTGGCAAGTACATCGGGAATTAAAAGGACATCATTTTCTGTCAGAATACGAGTTGCTTCTTGTGTTGTAGGACCGTTAGCCGCTTCTGCTACTATACTTGCTTTAATATCTCCTGCATTTTGTGCGGTGATTTGGTTTGCTAAAGCTGCGGGTACTAAAATGTCACAATCAATTCCAAATATATCTTCGTTCGGAATAATGTTATCAAATAGAGGTGTGATTCTACCGTGTTCTTTACGAAGCTCTAATAAATGATCAATATCTAAACCTTCTGGATCATATAAAGCACCACGACTTTCTGAGATACAGACAATTTTTGCACCTTTATCATGGAGGATTTTAGCAATAAAGCTACCAGCATTACCAAATCCTTGTATAACAACTTTTGAACCTTCGATATTAATATGCTTACGCTTAGCCGCTTCTTCAATCGTAATTACAGCACCTAAAGCTGTTGCTTGTTCGCGACCTAGTGAACCGCCTAAAGAAATGGGTTTACCTGTAATGAAATTTGGCGCGTTAACTTTATGCATAATACTATATTCATCCATCATCCAAGACATGATTTGAGCATCCGTATATACATCGGGTGCAGGGATATCTTTAGTAGGTCCAACGATTTGAGCAATTGCTCTAACATATCCACGTGACAATCTTTCTAGTTCGTTTTGACTCATGCTATGAGGGTCACATTGAATGGCACCTTTACCACCACCATAAGGTAAGTTAACGAGACCACATTTTAAAGTCATCCACATAGATAATGCTTTTACTTCATTTTCATCTACATCAGGGTGGAAGCGGACGCCACCTTTAGTAGGTCCCACTGAACTATTATGTTGAGAGCGATATCCTGTAAAAGTTTTTACAGATCCATCGTCCATTTTAACTGGAATACGAACTCTTAAAAATCTAGCAGGTTCTTTAATCAATTCAAAAAGACCTTCATCGTACCCTAATTTATATAAAGCTTGTTCAATTATATTTTGTGTAGAAGTTACAAGATTGCTATTTTCACTCATGATTGACGCTCCTTTGTTGGTTAAAATAAAGTCTAAAAAAAACATATTAAATAAAATCATAATACAAATGAAAATGGTTTTCAATAAAATAAACTGAATTTACTAAAAATTCAAATATGTATAATGATAAAATTTGATGTATTTTAATGTAGTGAGTGTAAGTAGTTGGTAGTAATTGGAAGACATGATATAATTCAATTACGAGCATATACAAATATAATGAAACCATTATATTTACTAGTGTGAATGAATCTTGGACAAATGAATTTTTGTCCAAGATTCTTCTTTTTTATATAAATGAAGAGGTGTAGAAAAGAGATTCATGAAATCATAGTGTATATTTTATAAATTGAGTAATGAGTGGAATGAGAATATTGGCTGGGATGTGAGTTAAAGAGGCAGTAAACTCACAAGATCGCAAAAGATGTGAGTTAAAGTCGGAGTAAACACACGTGATTGCCGCAGATGCGAGTTAATACCCTAGTAAACTCACAAGTTCCACAAAAAACCAATTCTATCCCACATCCAACCCATAAAATGATTCAAATCCTGTATCATTCTCTCATATACAGCACACGATTATTTGCAATATTAAAAAGACACCCCAACAATTTTCTAAGAATGTTATGATATTACTATCAAAAACTTATCTTATACATCGTGGGGGTGTCTTTTTGTCTGAAATGCTCAATATTTTACTAACGGTTGTTGTACCGATTTTTCTAATGACAGCGTTAGGTTATGTGCTTCAAAAGCGTGTGAAACTTGATTTACGTACGCTCGCAAAATTAAATATCAATGTGTTTGTGCCTGGATTTATTTTTGCGAAGTTTTACAAAGCTGAGTTAGCGGTCAATTTATTATTATTAATCATCGTATTCTTCGTCATATACATAATTGCTCTATATATCGTCGCTTTTGTTATCGCCAAAATGCAAAATTTAGATAAAGGTAAAGAGACAACTTTAACAAACAGTGTACTCTTCTTTAACTCTGGTAACTACGGTGCGCCGTTAAATGATATTGTATTTAAAAGTGATCCACTCGCAATGTCTGCACAAGTTATTGTATTAACGCTACAAAATGTCTTCACGTTTACATATGGTGTCTTCGCAATTCAATCTGTTCAATTAGGTAAACTTAAAGCTTTACTCAATTACTTTAAGATGCCCATTATATATGCACTCGTCCTTGCTATTATTTTAAATTATAATCATATTCCAATTCCTGAGTTCATGTGGACGACTGTCAGTTATTTGTCTGATGCTATGATTGCGATTGCTTTAATTCTTCTCGGTGCACAAATTGCCAATATTAAACTTAATTTTAAATGGTCATCTTCTTATATTTATATCTTTATAAGATTAGTTGTTGGACCAGCTATCGCATTAGTCATTATAAAATGCATGGGGTTAGATGGCATTATCGCACAAACACTATTTATTGCTTCAGCGATGCCAACATCCGTGAACAGTTCAGTTATTGCGCAAGAATATGATAATTATCCAGCTTTAGCTGCAGAATTAGTCTTCATGTCTACGTTGTTTAGTTCTATTTCTGTTGTTGTTGTCATTTATTTATCTTATTTAATTTTTTAATGTACATTTAAAAGTTCTTTAAATGTCTGACTTGAATAAGCTTCTCTATAGAGTCCACGTCGTTGTAATTCTGGAACGATGTATGTTACAAAATCTTCAAGACTATGTGGTAAAGTAGGTGGCATTAAATTAAAGCCATCTGCAACACCAGACTTAAACCAAAGCTCCATTTCATCTACTATTTCTTCGGGTGTACCTATTAATGTTAGATGCCCACCACCTGCATTGAGATATCCTAATAATTCTCTCACTGTAGGGGCGGTATCTTCTATAATTTCTAAAATTGTTTCATATCTGCCTACTGGACCATCGAATGCTTCAACAGGTGGCAGTTCTGGGACAGGCTCATCCAATGCCCATTTCGAACAATCTTGTCTAACAAACGTACTTAATTGTTTGATGGCATTTTCAATTGGTAAAGCTTTATCTAATTTTTCTTTTTTGAGCAGTGCTTCTTCACGTGTTTCGCCAACATAAGTGACTAATCCTGGGAAGACTTTAATATATTTCTCAGGTGTATCACTTTCGCTAATAGCCGTATTTAATTTATTTCTATAAGCTTTCGCTTGTTTCAAATTCCATGATACTGAATAAACTGCATCTGCATGTTTGACGGCTAATGCAATACCTTGTTTGGATGCACCAGCTTGCATAGCGACAGGTTTCCCTTGTGGGCTACTTGGTGTCGATAACGGTCCATTTACTTGGAAATAATCGCCAGAATGATGAAAAGCATGCACATGCTCATGATTAATCACTTTATTGTTATGACGGTCATGAACGAAGTCTTCTTTATGCCAAGATGTAAATAGTTTGTCCATCAACTCAGCAAATTCTTGCGCTTTATGATATCTATCATCATGCTGAGGTAAAGCTTTCATACTATGATTTTGAGCTTCTATATCTGTCATAGATGTTACTAAGTTCCAACCAACACGACCATTCGTTGCATGATCGAGTGTTAAAATTTGCCTTGCAGCAGTATAAGGGTTTGAAAATGAACTTGAGATTGTTGAAACTAAACCAATATGTTGTGTAACTTGTGATATAGCAGTTAAGTTCACAATCGGATCTAACCAGAATGCAGGTAATTCACTATCTGACTTTGCAGGGAAAGATTGATTATCTGCAAAGAACACGGCATCTAATAAACCTCTTTCTGATAGTTGTGCTAATGATTGATAATAAGAGATATCACCAATCTGTTCGATAGAGGAGTCTTCCATAAGCCATGCAGCTTGATGATGGCCACAGCCATATAATAAGACACCAATATTGAGTTGATCACTTCTTAAATTACGCATTTCTATTCTCCTTATCTCTCTTTTGGAATTCTAGTTCATTGTTAAGCCGCCATCTACAGTATAATTTTGGCCAGTTATACCACTTGCTTTATCAGAAGCAAGGAAGCTCACCATATTTGCGACATCTTGTGGTGAAGTAACTTTTTTAAGAGGTGTTGATTGAGCAATTAAGTCGAATACTTCAGGTGTTGTTACAGAGCTGGCATCGGTCGTTTTGAGTAAGCCACCTGAAACAACATTGGCTGTAATGCCGTATTGACCTAATTCAGCAGCGATATTACGCGTGAAACCTATTAAACCAGCTTTCGCAGTTGTATATTCATGATAAGGTACGACAGGATTTTGGAATAAGTTTGTACCGATGCTAATGACAGCACCTTGTTTTCTTTCAATGAATTGTGGTGCAACACTTTGCACGATATTAAATGCTGCTTTTAATGTGCCATCAATTTGTTGTTGATAGTCTTCCCATGTAAGATCGACGAATGCTTTTTGTTTTACTGGGTCAAATTTAAAGTTAACTAAAGCATTGTTGACGACGACATCAATTTTTCCAAAATGTTTCGTACCTTCGTCAATTAACTGGTCAACTTCAGAACGATTTGTCACATCCGCTTGAATAGCAATCGCTTGTTCTGCACCGATTTCAGCAACTAACTGTTCTGCTAACGCTTTACTATTATGATAATTAATGATGACTTGATGTCCTTCAGATGCTAATGTACGTGCGATTGTTGCGCCTAATCCTCTACTACTACCTGTTACTAAAATTGTCTTTGTCATATGTAACACTCCCATATAGAATTTTAAATAAAAAAATACACAACCTTCTCGTAAGAAAGTTGTGTAAAAACAAAGATATTTATAAAAAGGGCATAGTCATCCCTATAAATTCTTTTCACAAACACTTTCCTACGCTAGTACGATCTAGTTCAGGTTCAAAGGGTTCGAGTTCATACTCATCTCAGTTAAAAAAACACCCCTAGTGCATCTATTTAATTACTTTCAATGTATAGTTTTTAATAATCGATGTCAAGTTTGTATAAATGTTCAGTTGCAAACGATAGGTAAAATCGGTTATGATATAAAACGTACTGATTACGATTTAAAAAGAATAAAGGTGATAAGATGAAGTGGACGATAGTAGGTGGTGGCATCCACGCTATAACGATAGCATTAGAATTAAAAGTTAAAGGATTAAAAAATAAAGACTTAACAATTATTGACCCGCACGATGTGTTCTGTCATCAATTTGATCATCGAACACAGAATATTAGTATGCCTTATTTAAGATCTCCAATCGTACACCATGTTCATCCAAATCCTTTTCATTTAAAACAATATTTTAAGAAAATGGATTATGCAGGTGGCATTTATGGTAAGTATAAGAGACCGAAAAGAGATATGTTTATGGACCATACAGCAGAACAAGTTGAATATTACCGATTACATGAATGTCATGTTAAAGATACTGCAGTAGATATAAAGAAAGATCGAGATAATTGGTGTGTTGTATTGGAATCAGGGAAGATGATATATACACAGAATGTCATTATCGCATCTGGTTGTAACCATAAGCCAAAGGTTCCAAAAATGTATGAGAATGCACCAGATGTACAACATATTTTTGAAGATGCAAATATTCAATTTGATGAAAGTTCACATGTTGTTGGAAGTGGGATATCAGCAGCACATTTAGCGTTAAAATTAATTTATCATGATGATGAAAAGCATGTGCATTTATGGACGAACAAGCCGTTAGAAATTCATGATTTTGATGCTGATCCAGGGTGGTTAGGACCTAAAAATATGGCAAGCTTTTCAAAAGTAATAGATCCAGAAGAGAAGATGGATATTGTCTTAAAAGAACGTCATAAAGGTTCGATGCCACAAGAGTTATTCATTAGATTAAAGAAATATGTGAAAAAGGGCAGACTAACGATACATCTCAATGAATTAGATTATATTAACAATCATCAAATCATAACAGTTGATGGGAAACATATGGATTATGACCATATATTATTGGCAACAGGGTTTGATAATACTTTATTAACTCAACCGATATTAAATCGTTTAATTCATGAGTATGAAGCACCACTCAATAAATGTGGTTATCCTGAAATCAGTAAACATTTAGAATGGTTGCCGAATTTATTCGTATCAGGTGGATTAGCTGATTTAGAATTGGGACCTTTCGCTAGAAATATTATGGGTGGAAGAGAAGCGGCACGCAAGATAGGTGAGAAGTATCACGAAATAGAGCAATGCAGTTAGGTATATCAGACATAAAAAAATCCTGGAACAAATTCGTTCCAGGATTTTTAAATTAAATTTCTTTCAAAATGTTATAAATAGCTTCTGTGCTTTCAGCGTTGATTAATTTTTCTCTAGTATCATCGTCCATAAGCGTACGTGACAGTCTTTGTAATAACTTCAAGTGTGTGTCACTACTATCATTTGGTACAGCAATTAAGAAGATGATCTTAGGTTGTGTTTCATCTAAACTTTCCCATTCAACACCTTGTTTGTTATTTAGAACAGCTACGACAGGCTGTTTGACAACGTTTGATTTAGCGTGTGGGATGGCTACATTCATGCCAATTGCTGTTGTTGATTCTGATTCGCGTTTCAATACAGCTTCTTTTAACGCTTTTTCATCGTCTATAAAGTTGTGATGTTTTAAATTGTGAATTAGTTTATCGATTGCGTCATCTCGAGACATTTCAGCGTCTTCTATTGTGATGACTTTTTCGTGAAAGACTTGTTCTGATTCTTTCTGAGTTTCATCATTTGAAGTGGTTGTTTCTTTTTGATCGTTATCATCTTCATCTAATCCCATAAATGATGTTGTGATACCACTATTAGATGATTCCATTTCAGGTGTTGCAACTGTTGCTTCTTTTTTCTTTAATAAAAGTGTGACAAGCATTGTAACACTACTTCCGATGATGACAGCAATAAAGAACCATAGTATTTTATCGATACCACCAAGTACAGCTACAATTGGACCACCATGTGCAACTCTATCTCCAACGCCACCTATAGCTGCAATAGCTGCTGCAACCATTGCACCAATCATATTTGCGGGAATAATACGTAATGGGTCTTGTGCGGCGAATGGAATAGCACCTTCAGTAATACCGAATAAGCCCATTGTAAATGATGCTTTACCCATTTCAATTTCACCTTTATTAAATTTACGTCTATTGATAAAAGTAGCAAGACCTAAACCAATAGGTGGTGTACATACAGCTACTGCAACCATACCCATAACGGCATAGTTTCCTTCAGCAATTAAAGCTGATCCGAATAAGAAAGCAACTTTGTTTACTGGACCACCCATATCGAATGCAATCATAGCTCCGATAATAAGCGCTAAGATAATACTATTTGTACCTTGCATACCTTTTAACCATGTTGTTAAGCCTTCAAAAATACTCGCAATCGGTGCGCCGATAACAAATATGAAAATAAGTCCTACAATAATTGAAGAAATAATAGGAATAATGATAATTGGCATAATCGGTGCCATTGCTTTAGGAATTTTAATATTTTTAATCCATTTAGCAATATAACCTGCTAAGAAACCAGCGACAATACCACCAAGGAATCCTGCACCAGCTTCACTTCCGTAAAAGCTACCATCAGCAGCAATTGCGCCACCAATCATACCTGGTACTAAACCTGGTTTATCAGCAATACTAACTGCAATGTAACCAGCTAGAATTGGAACCATAAAACTAAATGCTAAACTACCGATATTTTCAATAGATTTCCAGAATGAATCATCCGGAATTTTAAGACCTTCAGGTGTTGTATGTCCTCCTAAAGTTAAAGCAATGGCCATTAATAAACCACCAACTACGATAAATGGCACCATGAATGAGACACCATTCATTAAATGTTGGTAGACCATTTGTAGACCACTTTTTTGTTCTTCGTCATCATGAGTTTGTTTATTGCCACCTTTTTCATGATGGATATGTGCATCTTGATCGATGATGCGTTGAATTAATAATTTAGGGTTGTGAATACCTTCTCTAACACTTTCGTTAATTAATCGTTTCCCGTCAAATCTTGATAAATCGACTTGTCTGTCAGCAGCGATAATAATACCATCCGCTTCTCTAATTTCTTTTGATGTCAGAACATTTTCTGCACCGACACCACCTTGTGTTTCTACTTTAATATCTATGCCCATTTCTTTTGCGGCTTGTTCTAATTTTTCTTGAGCCATATAAGTATGTGCAATCCCGTTTGGACAAGATGTAATTGCTAAAATTTTCATAACGTCAGCTCCTTCTTAATTCAATTGTAAACGCATTCACTGAAGCATAAAAAAGAATAATTGCCGTTAGTAGTGGCAATTATTCTTTAAAACGATCAATGATATATTGTTTGAATGGTTCATCTTCTAATTTTAGTAAATGTTTAACATCTTGTTCTGTTAATGCAGCAATACTGTGTATGATTTTCTTCATTACTTGTTTATCTTTGTCTGCAATAGATAAGAAGAATACTAAATGAACTTTATGTTGTTTCCATGATATATCTTGGCGGAGTCTAAACATTAGTACATGTGACTTAAAGACTTTAGTAGGGTCGCCATGTGGAATAGCGATGCCATTTCCAATATAAGTTGATGAGAACTTCTCTCTTTCTAATGCACTTTCAATATACCCACTTGATATTGCATGTTGTTGATTAAGCAAACGTTCCGCATGTTGGAATATATCAACAGTAGAATGTATGTCTGTTTCGATTGGTACCGATAGAAAGTCGATAGGCAATAATGCGTCGTTATTTAAAATAGGGTTTTGCTTTTGATTTAAAATGGTTTGAAATTTATGAGCATCTTCTTCTGAAAATAAAGGTGATACTTGAACAACTTGCACGTTACTTGGTATATGTTTCATATCAATTTCGTGTGTTGTAACGAGTATATCCGTATTAGAAAATGGGTAAGTTGAAACGTCTTCAAGTTTAATCGTATCCGTAATATTAATTTTATGGTTTAACTTTTGAATTTTTGCTTCTAATAAGCTTGAAATGCCAAGTCCATAGTAACAAGTAATGACAA
The DNA here is from genome assembly GCF_022386055.1 of Mammaliicoccus sp. Q-M61. NCBI lineage: Bacteria > Bacillati > Bacillota > Bacilli > Caryophanales > Staphylococcaceae > Mammaliicoccus > Mammaliicoccus sp. Q-M61. Next base: position 72,835 of record NZ_JAJNJL010000006.1, on the reverse strand, counting down.
CGTTAAATTGATCTTGTACATTACGATCTATCGATGATTGAAAATGCAATGCTAGAAAGGCTATCTCGTCTTCACTTATATTAAGTTGTGCATCTTCTTCCAGTAAATGAACCGTTTCATATAATGCATTGAACACAAATGGGTATTGCTGTTTTATATCCTCTGTAAGCGGATTGTTAATATAAACGTTCTTAACGATACGCAAATATGTTCTGCTAAAATGTGAATAAACATTTTCACGAAGTACAGCATCTTGCATAAAATCTATACCGACTTTGGCATTCATTTGATAAATTAAACGTTCAATATAACTTTGAATAAATATTTGTTTGAAGCCAAGATCATATTTATCAAAATAATAGCTAATAAAAAATGAAAATAACTTCGCTGTTTCATCGCTTAAAGTGTACTTAAGTTGTCTATTAATATCTTCTATAATTGCCCGGGAAATGGCCAATGCCTCTTGATTAATATCCCATTGTTCTGTTGTATCGTGGATTCTTTTGAAAATAATGATTAGGTGTACGAGCAACTGTTTAATATGTACTTTTGAAGTTTGAATATGGTTATGCTCTAAATGTTGTTCCATAATATGCATCATTAATTCGCTATGCGCTTTTGGGATTTCATTCAAAATGAAGTCCTCTACCTTAACATTGTTTGTAGAGAGTTGGTTTAAATGAAGAATAGCGTTGCGAATATCCATTTCATTGCCACTTACCGTAACGCCTTTTCTTTTAACAAGTTTAATCGCAACGTCATAAGATTCACACCAAGCTTGAATTTGATTTAAATGATCGATGAGTTCATTCTTCGTTAAAGCATAGTCTTCAGATAATTGTTCAAGCGTAACAGATTGTTTATACATTAATAATTGGTAAGCCATCTTGATAAGCGTCTGACCGTTCTTTTCCGTATATTGATTCAATATGGATTCTATCTCTTCAGTTTGATATAACTCGTGATTTAACTGATAACCACGCCCTTTAATACTGATAATGACATCTTTAATTTCACTATTAATATATTTAATATCGCTTCTTACCGTTCTATTTGAAACATTCAAATAGTCAGCTATTTCAGTCCCGTTTAAATAACTATCACGATTTAAAAGTAATAGTCTCATTAATTTCACATGTCTTTCTAACAATAATCCCACCACATTTCAAGTCCACATTTAGATTCATATTATATTGTAAGCGTTTAATGAATGGGTGACAAATAACGATAATTCTAGAGTGTCCAATTAGTTGTGAGTGTTCTTTAATTCCACTTAAAATAACTATTTTAAAAAACTAAAAAAATAATCTTATACTGTTGATTTTGTAGTTAAGGATAGTAGGAAAATAATATAAGAACTATATTAATAAAGCTAAATTAATGCGATAAAAATAAATAGTGTATAATCAAGATTCTTTGAATAAAACTAAATTAATATACGGAAATATTTGTTTTTACATTGTTAACATTTTTTATTCATACAATTATTTATAAATAAAACAACTGTAACGTAAATATTAAATAAAATATCGAATTCTTATAAAATTATATAAAAAGTACTTGAAAATTTTACAAAATGTATTGTATAATTTTTCTGAAGTTTATTGTGTATATTTACATCATTTACAAAGCAAACTTCATATTTTACGTTTTGATAAAAGGATGGGGAAGTTAAGGTGGAAAGGAAAATTAATAAACAAAGGTTTAGTATTAGAAAGTACTCTATTGGCACAGGATCAGTATTATTAGGGGTACTAATATTTTTAGGGGTCAATCAAGAAGCGCAAGCAGCTGAGAATGATCAAGCTACTGAAAATGTTATGACCGAAGAAAGTACAATGAGTGAAGAAAATCCTATAAATAACGCAAACAACATGACGGAAAACACAGACACTAACACTAACGAAGCGGAAAATAAAGAAAGCTTGCAAAATGATGATAAAAATACAGAATCAGAAAGTGTAAATGAAGCAACAACAGAAGAAATACAGCCAAACAGCAATCAAACTTCAAATACAACAGAAGAAAACATGGAATCAAATATCACTCAACCAAATGAAACTGCAAATACAGATTCAAATAATGAACGTAATGAAAATACAGATAGAATGACTGCAACTTCAGCAGAAACAGACAATCAATCAATTATTCAAGACATTAGTGTTAAGATGTTATCTCCTGAGAATGGAAGTACTATTGATTACAATACAAATATTAATCTAGCTTTAAATATGACATTTAATCCTAATGCAAAGCCTGGAGATAAGTTTGAAATAACGCTACCAGATTATATGAATAAGTATAGTGGATCAAAGATGTTAGATGTTTATGATAAAGAAGGGGAATTATTAGGAAATGTTAATTATGAGAACAACAAATTAATATTTACTGCTGATAATTACTTTGATACACATACTGACATAAATGCAAACTTAAATATTGTTACAAAAGCAACTTCACCAATTTGGGAAAACAACACTTCTCGAGAAGTTGGATTATTGATTAATGATAATTTTGTATCAACAAATAATACATTAAATCTTAAAGTAAGTACATATTCTGGATATACAGAATCTCTTACGCCAGTTCAAGAATATAAAGAAGGGGTAAGTGATATTTTACATATGTATTCAACGCCTCAATTTAAAGAGTCAGGCAGACATACTGTAGAATTCATTTCTGAAAATTATCCAGATGCATATTATAACTGTGAAGCAATCGAAAAATATGGATTAAATTTATACTATGGTGTTGCTAAAAATAACTATACGCTCTTAAATACAATTAAAGATGCGGATAAATACAACATAAAAGTCGTTTGCTCTAAAGGGAAAGTTACTGTTTCTATGGATGTAGAGCAAGGTTATGGTTATACAGTAGCAGTCCCAGTTTTACTTGCAGATAATATTAAACAACAACAAAGTATGGATGAATTTTATTTTTCAAACAATTCAACTGCACCAGAAGGTACTACATGGTCTGGTAAAAAACTTTTAAAATATGATTGGCAAAAAGGTGACGGTAATGGTAACAAACCTGTGAAGCCAGAAGAGCCAGTACAACCGGAACAACCGGAACAACCGGAGCAACCAGAGCAACCAGAACAACCGGAGCAACCAGAACAACCGGAGCAACCAATGGAACCAATGAAGCCAATTAAAGCTAACAATCCAGGAAATAAAGATAAAACGATGGTTCCTCTTAAATCTGAAAATATGAATAACCAAAATAATGATAATGGAAATAATATGTCTTCTGGAAAAATAAATATGAACACGCATAGTGACAAAGATCATAAAAGTCAAATGCTTCCGAATACGGGTGAAGCTAATGTTGATAAAGGTTTAATTGGTAGTTTAATAGGTATATTTGGTGCTAGCTTCCTCTTATTCAAGAGAAGAAAAGTAACTAAATAAAAAGAAGATATGTAATTTAAAAGGTTAGTTAAAAGTGATGTTTGTATAAGTTTGAACGATAAAGAACTAAATATTGTTTAAGATTTGGTCATTTCTAAATATAGAGAAGATGAAGTAAGTTTATTCTTCTTATTTAGTGTAGGACTGAGGATAGATGTTTATTGAATCCAAAAATAATGAGCCTTTTCTTAGTGTAGAAAAGGCTCATATATTTAAATTATAAAGTATTCATTTATTAGTATATTCCATAGCAGCTAATGAATTGAAAAATATGTTTATTGTATTTGAGTTTCAATAATATATTTAGTTGAGTGCTTTTAAAGGTTAGGAGAGGTTAGTATGAAAGGCATTATACAATATGAATTACATAGAAAAGATGTTTTGAATCAAATACATGATAAGAAGAAGTTAAAGAAAATAGACATTATAACGTTGTTTTATATAAATGAAATGAATGCTACAAAAATTTATGTGCGACGTCTGAGGAAACTTATGTACAACACTTCTTCATCTGAAATTGCATCATCTTTAAAAAATCTTGAATCATTAGGGTATTTTAAGAAAAAACGAGATGTTCAAGATGAAAGAAAAATAATATTATTTGATATTGATTTAGAAGCAATAAGAGATACGTTAGACTTTATTGAAGAAACATTAGACGAAAAAGATTTAAAATTTTAAATAAATCTCCTACTTAATAGGTAGGAGGTTATTTTTTTAAAGGCGGTTCTGCACATAACTAATGTTTAAATTAATTGGGTAATAAGGTAATATTAGTGTAAATAATAAATGTTAGAAAATAAGTAAATTATATAAGGAGTAATGAAAATGGAACCAATTCAAGAAGTTATATCAACGGTACAAAAGTTAATAGACAACAAGGATATTAGCGCATATAGAATCAATAAAGATATCGGAATTGCAGCGACTACTATTAAACAAATTAGACAAGGTATACACGATATCAATAAGCTTAAATTTGAAACGGTTATTGCGTTATATGAGTACCAAAAAGCATTAGAAAAATAAGGCTACAAGTTACATATCAATTATACTTGAGCTCATCATAATGCTCACTTACTATAAACAGAATGCATGTATTATATCTTTCGACATATTATACTGAACTTAGATATTAAATATAAACTTTGAAGGTGACGTAATTGGTTGAAAATATATATTTAGATGAAACGAAAATTCCATTAACATTTTTTGAAGACGAAACTGTAGATGGTTTATATAAAGTAACAATTGAATTTAATGTAACGAGTGAAGCGTATCACGATATTGCAGTTTTGTTATATAGAGGGCGTTTTGATGTTGAAGTTCCGGATAAAGATAAGAAGTTTAAAGGTGAAATCTATAATTATTCAACGTCTTTAACAAATTTATATGAGGACAATCAAGTTGCGGTGTACCGTCTTGTGCTTAAAGAAATGCGAGAGGACCAAAAGGGATGAACGGTATGAAATTGAGTATACTTGATCAATCACCGATTGCACCTGGTCAAACAGCGAGTGATGCTTTTAAAGATTCGTTGGCATTAGCGCAATTAGGAGAGGCTTTAGGTTATGAAAGGTATTGGCTAACTGAACATCACGGTTTGTCCAACCTTGCAAGTTCAGCGCCAGAGGTATTACTTTCTTATATTGGTGCGCATACAAACCGTATTAGAATTGGTGCAGGTGCTATCTTGTTACCACATTATAGACCGTATAAAGTTGCCGAGCAGTTTAATACTTTGGCTACTTTATTTCCAAATAGAGTAGATTTAGGTATAGGAAGAGCACCCGGTGGCTCAGCTGAAGCAACTAATGCGTTATCGAAGCATTTTTTGAAACAAGTGTGGGCTTTACCAGAACTGTTAGAAGAATTATTGATGTTCTTGGAAGGTCAATTTCCTGTAGATCACGAATATCATAAAGTAAATGTGTTACCACAACCTGATGTACCACCAACACCGTGGTTATTAGGAACAAGTGAGAAAAGTGCTTTACTTGCTGCTAAAAATGGCATGCCATATGTGTTTGGTGCTTTTATGAGTGATCAAAATGGTCGTGCAATTGTGGATCGTTACCGTGAACATTTTGAACAAAGAAATCAAGAAACACCTAAAGTGATTGTAACGGTATCTGTCATATGTGCAGAGACTAATCAAGAAGCGGAAGCACTTGCTATAGAAAGTTTAATACCTAAAGTACAAGGTGAAGATAAAAAAGAAAAAGTACAAACATTTGATGCGTTAAGTGACCGTGAAAAAGAAATGCTTTATGACATGAAAGACAATATGATCATAGGTGATGTTGAAACCGTTCAATCAAGACTTCAAGCAATTCGATCAGAATATCAATGTGATGAAATCATGGTCAGTACAAATACAATAACGCATGAGGATAGAATGCAATCTTATAGATTATTAGCACAAATATAAATACTTGTTTCAGAACTCAAATATGATATTAAAGGGTGATTTCGTATGATTTTATTAATAGGAAAAATCATCATCTCAGTCGGTCTCATAGTCGGTTCAATTATAGAAGAAACAATACGAGCTAAACGAAAAAAACAGTCTAGAACAAAATAGGGTTCTAGACTGTTTTTTGTTAATTTCAAATATTATGACTTGATGTGTTTATTTATTTCGGATACGAGTGCTTGTACGCCTTTATATTCTAAATGCACGCCGTCATAGGCGAAGTATTCTGAATGGCCGTGTGCTTTTTGATACCAATTGACTAATTGAACATTCTTATGTGAATCTGCTGCTTTTGAAAGTTTCTTGTTGACACTTTGTTCCCAATCTCTTGGTACGTGTGTATTCACGACATATACATGCGCATTACCAAACATTTTAATGAGCTTTGTCAAATCATCATAAGAAAAATCTCCATTCGTACCAAGTTCAAGTACGACTTGTTGATTGGCTTTATTAAATGTACTGTATTTTTCTTGAACGAGTGGAATAGCGTCATTTAAATTACGACCGACTTTACCATCTATTATTGCATCTGGATATGCTTTATGTATTTCTTCCCCGATATCAACCATGACGGAATCACCGATAAATAACATTTTATCTTGATGCTTCCCTTTATGATTATGAGTTTGTTCGCTATTAAAATTAATTTTAGGAATAGGTAATATCAAACTATTCCTATCATCGTGATTTGAAACTTTAAAAGTCTTCTTGGCATGATGTTGTTGCGTTTGTTGTAAATAATCAAAATGTCCAGAAAGTATTGTTAACGTAAGACCAATTAATACTAAAGTAATGCTACTCTTAGCAATAAGTGATTTTAATTGAGCTTTTCCAGGTTTGAAATACGCTAGCCCGTGTATTCTAATAGGTACTTCAACATAACGATATGAACATTCAGCTAACAGTAACGTTAATATGATTTCTATCAATATCATGTAAAAAGGGATTTGCCCTTGAACGAAATGTTTATTGATAAATGTTATGACAGGGTAATGCCATAAATATAAACTATAAGATCTCTGTCCAATCCATAACAATAATCGATTACCTAATACTTTAGATAATAACGTGCTAGGATGAACAGCACTCGCGATAACAGGTAAAGAACCTAAAGATATAAGATAAATACCACCAAAGTATAACCAATTGTCACTGGATGAAGCAGTCAACATAAAGTAAATTAGTAGCGCTAAAGAAATACAACCTATCGTTTCAATTCCAATCTTTAACGGCGTTATAATATGCTGTTTCAATCTAAAAGGCGGCCATATGTATGCTAGTATTACACCTAATAGCAAAGTTTGTAATCTAGTGTCTGTTCCGAAATATACTCTTGAATTATCAACATTCGGTTCAGCAATTAAAATCATTAACAATAATGAAATAAGAGAAGCTATAAATACAACTAAAACAAAATGCCTTTTTAACTTTTTAATGCGAAGTAATATCATTAATAAAATTGGCCAAAATACGTAAAATTGTTCTTCAATCGCTAGACTCCATAAATGTTTAAGTGGCATCACTTTGAAGCTATCAAAATAACTAACATGATGAAAAATATACCACCAGTTGGATACATAAAATAAAGCAGCAAACGTATCTTGTTTTACACTTTTAATAATACTCGGTTCAAATAATAAGGTATATATGAGTACAATACTTAATAAAAATAAGACTGCCGGCAGTAACCTTTTAATACGTTTCTTCCAAAAATGTAAGAGGTTAATCGTGCCAGTATGTTGATATTCATGGATTAATAAGCTCGTAATTAAATAGCCAGAAATGATAAAAAAAGTATCCACACCTAAAAAACCACCCGATAACCACTTAGGATTAAGGTGATAAATGATGATAGCTATAACAGCAATTGCACGCAAGCCATCTAGACCATATAAATAACGAATTGGATGTGACTTTATCTCTTTCATTTGACCATTCATTTCTCATTGTCTCCTCAATAAATTGTAAAAATTTCCAATAAGAAATATTGTACCATAATTTACCAAGGATATACAAAAAAAGGATAATGGAGAGAAAGGGGCTAACGATCAAGACTCAAAAACAAGATCGTTAGAAATTTTAACGTTCAAGAAACTGAAACAAGATCGTTAGCCAGTAAAATATAAAAAACTGGACCATATAAACCATGGTCCAGCCTCATATTGTATATTCTCTTAACACATTCGTTTCAATAACTCAGCTTTAATAATATTTTGTGCTTCTTTGTAATTCTCTGCAGTATGTTCCTGTGCATTTACAATAAGTAAGTCAATTAAATCAGAATCACTTTTTTGACTAACTTCATCTTCGAATTGGAAAATATTTTCTTCTGTTTCCCTATGGCTCGCGTTTGGCTTAATAATTTGATAGTAATTATCAGCGCCTAATCCACCTTCTTCAATCATAACTGAAATCTCTGAAGATCTTTGTTCATTCTGCCGGTTCACTTTTATAAGATTTTTACCTTCAACAGTCATTTGAAAAACCTCCTTGATTACTCATAATGAATATCCAAAATTCAAAGCAAGAGACAAATATCTATTTAACAATAGTGTATTATTACACAGGAGAAATTACAAATAGAAAGCTCAGATAAAAAAACAAAATATTTTACATACGTAATAATTGTAGATTTATTAAATTATAATATTTTTACCAGTTATTGACAAAGTTTACAGAATAATTAAAATATTTACTATATATACATACTTTAACAACACAAGGGGGTATAAATATGAAACCATATTGGAAAACTTTTTTATTAGTATGTTTAAGTTTAATGCTTGTATTAGCAGCATGTGGCAAAGGGGAAGATAAGGATTCTAAAAAGGAATCAGCTATGGAAAATAAAACTGGAAAAAGTGATGCTAAAGGTGGCACTTTGAAAGTTGGTATCGGCGATGCACCTGAAGGTAACTTCCAAAGTATTTTTGCTGGTACAGCAGGTGATTCTGAAGTTATCGGTTATTTCAACGATGGATTAGTTGATTTCGATGATCATTTACAAATAAAGCCACATATTTTGTCATGGGATAAGAAAGATGGAGACAATTTAACTTATACTTTCAAAATGAAAAAAGGCATTAAGTGGCATGATGGCAATCCACTTACTATTAACGATTGGATTTTTACTTTAGAAACATTAGCTAATAAAGACTATGATGGTCCACGTTATAGTGGTGTTGAGCTTATTAAAGGTGCCGAAGAGAAACATGCTGGTAAAGCAGACAAAGTAGAAGGTATTAAGAAAATAGATGACTACACTGTAGAAATTACATTTAAGAAAGAAAAAGCAAACAATTTATATGCTTTATGGACTGGATCACTTATTAGTGAAAAAGTATTTAAAGATATTCCTGTAAAAGAGATGGCTAAATCTGATGCAGTTCGTAAAAATCCTATAGGTATAGGTCCTTTCAAAGTTAAAAATATTGTTGATGGAGAATCAGTAGAATTTGTTAAGAATAAAGATTATTGGCAAGGTGAACCTAAGTTAGACAAAATTAATTTAAGAGTTGTAGAACAAACTTCAATTGCACAAGCTTTAGAAAAAGGGGAAATTGATATATCTTCTGTTTCACCACCGATTGCTAAAGAAATTAAAGATAGTAAATCTGAAAACGTTAAATTATTAGAATCACCGTCAACATCTTATGCAATTATTGGTTTTGTGTTGAATGATTACGATAAAGAGAAGAATGAAATCGGTAAAGCACGTCCTAAATATCAATCTAAGGAATTAAGACAAGCTATGGCATATGCGATCAATCGTGATGAATGGATTAAAGCATTCTATCATGGTTATGGTAAACCGTTAAATGGTTTAATTCCATCATCACACTGGAGTGGTGCTAAAAAAGGTGAAGTAACAGAATACAAATATGATGTTAAAAAGGCAGAAAAATTATTAGATAAAGCAGGATACAAAGATAAAGATGGTGACGGCTTTAGAGAAGATCCAGATGGTAAAAAGTTTGAAATCAATCTTAAGCACTATGCAGGAACAAACCCAACATTTGAACCTCGTACAGCAGCACTTAAAGGATATTGGGAAAAAATTGGTCTAAAAACAAAAGTAGAAATGGTTGAATTTGGTAAATATAATGATGATTTAGAGAAAGGCTCTAAAGATATGGAAGTATACTTCCGTACTTGGATTCAAGGAGCAGACCCAGATCCATCAGAAATGTATAAATCAACAGCACTTTGGAATGAAACAAGGTATAAAAATGAAAAAGCAGACAAATTATTAGATGAAGCTTTAGACGTAAAAATTGTAGGTGAAGACCAAGATAAGCGTAAGAAGAAATATCTAGAGTGGCAAAAAATCTGGGCAGAAGAAATTCCAGCAATTCCACTTACTGAATTAATTGATACAACAGCTGTAAATAAAAGAGTTAAAAATTATGAAGTTTCATTAAAAGGTGCAAATCCAATCTACGAATGGGCTGTAGAAGAAGATAAATAAATATTTTAGTGCGTTAATTTTTTGAGTCTGGGACGAGTACTAATGTTCCAGACTCTTATCATATCTATTAGTGTAACATTTGAACCTTTATAAAAGGTGAAGGACTTACTAACTAACGGGGGGATAATATGCATGGTAATCATTTATTAGAAATACATAATTTAAGTACGGGATTTGATATAAACGGTAAGAACTACAATGCGATTTCTAATGTTAATTTAACTTTAGAGAAAGGTGAAATCTTGGGGATTGTAGGAGAATCTGGTTCTGGGAAATCGGTGTTAAGTATGTCGATTTTAAAATTATTACCTGAAAAAATTGCGAAAATTAATTCAGGTGAGATCAAATACATGGGTGAACGTATTGATCAATATACGAATGAACAATTAAATAATATTAGAGGAAAAGAACTTGCTATGATTTTCCAAGAGCCGATGACATCACTTAACCCAGTATTTACAATAGGTAATCAATTAATCGAAATGATGTTATTGCACTTAAATATTTCTAAGAAAGAAGCTAAAGAAAGAGCGATAGATCTATTGAAAAAGGTAGGTATACCAAGAGCACAGCAAGTTATTAACGAGTACCCTCACCAATTATCTGGAGGTATGAGGCAGAGAGTCATGATTGCTATGTCGATTTCTTGCTACCCTAAATTACTTATTGCAGATGAGCCTACAACAGCACTAGATGTAACTGTTCAAGCGCAAATATTAGATTTATTGAAGAATGTTCAAGATGAAACGGATATGGGCGTTATCTTTATTTCACATGACTTAGGGGTTATTGCAGAAATATGTGATACTGTCGCAGTTATGTATGCAGGTAAAATTGTTGAACGTGCTTCAGTGGAAGAAATATTTAATAATCCTAAACATCCATATACGAAATTACTATTAAAAACGATACCAAGATTAGATATCAAACAAGATAAATTAGAAACGATTAAAGGTTCTGTACCTTCAATAGATAAAATACCGAGTGTTGGATGTAACTTTTATGATAGATGCCCATTTGCTATGGACGCCTGTGCAACGACAAATTTAAAAGATATCTCTATAAATGAACAACATAAAGTAACGTGTCATTTATATGATGAATCGATATCAGAAAAAGGGGGTCCATTACATGTCTAATGAGTATGTATTAGAAGTTAAAAATCTTAAACAGTACTACCCAATTAAAGGTGGTGTTTTTCAGCGTAAAGTTGGAGAAGTAAAAGCAGTCGATGGTATTTCTTTCAATATTAAAGCTGGACAAACTGTCGGACTTGTTGGTGAATCAGGATGTGGTAAATCTTCAGCTGGTAGAACCATTTTACAATTACAAAAGGCAACATCTGGAGAAATTATATTTTGTGATCAAGACATTACAAAATTAAAAGGAAAGTCTTTAAGACAAGTGAGAAAAGGATTCCAAATGGTATTCCAAGATCCTTATGCTTCGTTGAATCCAATGCAGATGATTGGAGATATTATTGGAGAGCCAATTAGAAATTATTACAAGAAATCTCAAGAAGAAGTGAAATCAGAAGTGATGGAACTTCTAGAAAAAGTTGGACTTAACGAAGAAGCTTACTATAAATATGCGCATGAATTTTCTGGAGGACAAAGGCAACGTGTAGGTATCGCTAGAGCGCTCGCGTTAAAACCTAAATTGATTATTGCGGATGAACCAGTAAGTGCATTAGACGTATCTGTACAATCTCAAGTATTAAATATCATGGCAGACTTACAAAAAGAATTTGGACTGAGTTACTTATTTATTGCGCATGATTTAAGCGTTGTTAAACATGTAAGTGATTATATATGTGTGATGTATTTAGGACATATCGTAGAAAAAGGACCTGCTGATTTAATATATGAAAATCCTAGACATCCTTATACACAATCGTTAATTTCAGCTATTCCGGAAATAGATCCTTCGAAGCGGAAGAAGAGAATTTTATTAGAAGGTGATTTACCATCACCGAGTAATCCGCCAAAAGGTTGTCCATTCCATACAAGATGTCCTTATGTGAGAAAAGAATGTTCAGTTGAAAAACCGAGCTATCGTAAAGTTGGAGACGAACATTATGCTGCATGTATTCTGCTAGAAGATGAGGTGAAAGTAAATGACAACTCTAATTATTAGAAGATTATTACTCATGGTTCCATTACTATTTTTAATTTCTATTGTTATTTTTGGTTTAGCTAAAATGCAACCAGGAGATACGTTTACTGGTCAAAAGCTACCTAATGTTAGTTCGAAATATTATGAAGAACAAAGAGAAAAATTAGGACTTAATGATCCGCTCTATAAACAGTATCTTACATGGGGGAATAAAATACTTCATAGAGAATTAGGTGATTCAATTAGATATAAAAGACCAGTTATGGATTTAGTAAAAGAACGTATGCCTAATACGATTTTATTAGGTGTTATCAGTTTAGTCATTACATATATGATTGCATTTCCACTTGGCATAATTTCGGGTAGGAAACCATATAGTTTATACGATTATAGTATACAAGTGTTGAATTATCTTATGTTAGCCATACCTTCATTTGTAGCTGGTGTGTTTGCAATATATGTATTTGCATTTCAATTAGGCTGGTTTCCATTTTCAGGATCTGTTGAAATAGGACTTGAACAAGGTAGTTTGGCATATTATATAAGTAAGTTATATCACGCTATTTTACCAGGAATGATATTGGGGTTATTATCAACTGCAAGTTATATACAATTCTTACGAAATGACATTATCGAAGTATCGAGAAAAGATTATATACGTACAGCACGTTCGAAAGGGTTATCGGAATCTAAAATTTATAATAAACATATTTTAAGAAATTCAATCATTCCGATTGTTACATTTTTTGGATCTGACGTATTATCTGTATTTGGTGGAGCAGTTATAACTGAATCAATCTTTTCTTATCCTGGAATTGGGAAGTTGCTGATTGAATCTATTGGTGGTAAAGATTATCCACTCATGATGTCGTTATTATTATTCTTTTCATTTTTAGGGTTATTAGCCAATTTAATTTCGGATATTTCATATAGTTTAGTAGATCCACGAATCAAGAGTAACTAAGGGGGGATAATATGAGTAAGCAAGATAAAATCAAAAACAAATCGCCTTTGACAATTGCAAGAAACAAATTTATACGTAACAAACCAGCTATGTTTGCGACCTTAATATTATCTTTAATATTCTTTGTATCTATAATATCACCACTCATTGCTCCATATGATCCGAACTTGCAAAATTTAGTCATGATTAAAGGTGAAATGACAACTGAGCATTGGTTAGGGACAGATTCAGGTGGTCGAGACATATTGAGTAGATTATTGTATTCTGGTAGAGTTTCACTTATTTTCGGTCTCGTTACGACTGTGGGATTAATGTTAATCGGAATATTAGTCGGCATGCTTTCAGGATATTATGGAGGATGGGTTGATACAATACTTATGCGTTTCACAGAGTTTGTAATGCTCTTTCCTTTTATACCATTCGCTGTTGTATTGAATGCGACTTTTAGCGGTAAAATTGAAAACAAATATGGATCTGCTTTAATACTTGCAATCGTACTGATTGCATTGTCATGGGTTGGTATTGCACGTATTGTTCGCGGTAAAGTATTGCAAGAAAAAGAAAATGAATATTTTTTAGCAGCTCAATCAATTGGAACACCTGTTTATAAAATTTTGTTAAAGCATTTATTACCTAATATACTGAGCGTTATTATTGTACAAGCAACGTTAGTATTTGCAGTCCAAATTGTAGCAGAAGCGGGATTAAGCTTTTTAGGATTTGGTATTGATAAGACTGTTCCGACATGGGGTAATATGCTAACTGATGCGCAAGAAGGAGATATTTTGAGAAGTAAACCATGGATTTGGATGCCGCCAGCGATCATCATTACGGTTACGATTTTATGTATTAACTTTATAGGTGAAGGTTTAAAAGATGCACTGAATCCAAAATCAGTTCGTTAAGTACAGAAAGCTCAGATAAAAAATTTTAATGTATTTTTACAACACATCATGTGACCTGCACACCTTATGATTTACTTTTACACAATATTGATTTAGAATTGGTATATAAAGAATTAAGATATCTCTTAAAGAAAGTTGCAATTCTTTCAGACTTTTATATTTATGTATACCCAATTCATGAATATAATACATCTTAAATTTTAGAAAGGTGATCAAAATGGATAATAACCAACCAAAAGACGTTATTCTCATTGGTGCTGGTATTTTAAGTACAACATTTGGTTCTTTTTTGAAAAATATTGAACCAGATTGGAATATTAAGTTATTCGAAAGATTAGAACAACCAGCTATTGAAAGTTCAAATGAAAAAAATAATGCTGGTACAGGTCATGCTGCGCTATGCGAATTAAACTACACAGTTGAGCAAGAGGACGGTTCAATTGATGTTGAAAGAGCGAAAGAAATTAACGAGCAATTCGAAATTTCTAAGCAATTTTGGTCATACTTAGTTAAGAGCAAAGCTATCGAGAATCCACAAGAATTCATTAGACCATTACCTCACATTAGTTTCGTAATGGGTATTCGAAATGTAGATTTCTTAAAACGTCGTTATGATGCATTAAAATCTCTACCAATGTTTGAAGGCTTAACTTATACAGAAGATCATAAAGTATTAGCTGAGTGGATGCCTTTAATGATGAAAGGTCGTAATTCAAACGAGCCCCTTGCAGCAAGTAAAATTGACGAAGGTACAGATGTTAACTTCGGTGAATTAACGCGTAAATTAGTTAAAAATATCGAAAAACACGAAAATGCACAAGTTCATTTCCGTCATGAAGTAGTAGACTTTAAACAACTTTCTAATAGTAAATGGGAAGTTAAAGTTCGTAACTTAGAAACTGGTAAAGTAGAAACGCATGTTGCTGATTATATCTTTATCGGTGCAGGCGGACATGCCATTCCATTACTACAAAAAACAAAAATTCCTGAAAGTAGACATCTTGGAGGATTCCCAATTAGTGGTGCATTCTTAGTATGTAACAACCCTAAAGTTGTAAGTGAACATAATGCCAAAGTTTATGGTAAAGAGCCACCTGGCACACCACCAATGACTGTACCTCACTTAGACAGACGTTATATTCAAGGAAAAGAAAGTTTACTATTTGGTCCATTCGCAGCAATCGGTCCAAAATTCTTGAAAAACGGATCTAACTTAGATTTATTTAAATCTATTAATACAAGTAATGTTGTGACAATGTTATCTTCAGGTGTTAAAAACTTATCACTTGTAAAATATTCAATTCAACAAGTATTACAACGTAAAGAAGATCGTATGAAAGAATTGCGTCGATTTGTACCAGATGCAAAAGACGAAGATTGGGATATTCATATCGCTGGTAAACGTGTACAAGTTATTAAAGATACAGAAGAACATGGCCGTGGATTTATTCAATTCGGTACAGAAGTTGTAAATTCAGAAGACCATACTGTAATTGCTTTATTAGGTGAATCACCAGGAGCATCAACATCAGTATCTGTAGCTTTAGAAGTAATCGAGAAGAACTTCCCTCAATATATGGATAAATGGGAATCTAAAATTAAAGAAATCATCCCTTCATATGGTGAATCTTTAATCGAAGATACTGATTTATTGAAGAAAACTCGTAAACAAACAGCAGAAGCTTTAGAATTAAACAAATAATTTTGAACAACAGAAGCCATTCCGTTAAGTCGGAATGGCTTTTTTATGTTTAAACGCACGAAGACTAAGAGATATCGTGCGCTGAGGTACGAAATCAGGGCATAACGCACGAAGACTGAGAGATATCGTGCGCGGAGTTACGAAATCAGGGCATAACGCACGAAGACTGAGAGATATCGTGCGCTGAGGTACGAAATCAGGGCATAACGCACGAAGACTAAGAGATATCGTGCGCTAAGGTATAAAATCAGGGTGTAACGCACGAAGACTGAGAGATATCGTGCGCGTATAAATGAATCGTTCAATTTTTAAGAAATCCTACTTTTAGAATTGTCCACTCCAACTATTCCTTCTAATTATTTGCTTGTGTATTATTATTTCATTTATCAAACAATAAAATTTCAAATTATTTTAGTGTGAGATGTGATTTTTTCGCTTGGTGATTGGTATTTCAATGATTGTATATATACGATGCATGAGTAATTTAATAGTCTTAATATTTTATTTATATAACTTATATTTTTATAGATGCAATAAGTAACAGTAGATAATAAGGTTCTAAACGACAGATAATTATTTTGAAAAATATTATAATTACGGTATGTGAGGAGGTGCTAAGTGTTAGTTGCAATTATTGCGAATTTGTAATTAAAAAGATATTGTCGTATACCTTTTTACTTTTCTTTCATATTTACACTATGTTATATTTACTAATGTAAGGGCTTACATTTTATTGGGGAGGTCTTTTATGGAATGATTGTAATTATGAAAGATAGGGGATAATCGTATGCAAATTATTTCGTTCGAAGATTTGAAAGACATTGTCAAAAGTGGAGATGTTATTTCACTGGCAGCTTTATCAGTGAGCAATTTACCTGTGAGTGTCTTAAAGCATTTGGTTAAAGCTCATGATGATTATGGAAATCTT
The DNA here is from genome assembly GCF_022386055.1 of Mammaliicoccus sp. Q-M61. NCBI lineage: Bacteria > Bacillati > Bacillota > Bacilli > Caryophanales > Staphylococcaceae > Mammaliicoccus > Mammaliicoccus sp. Q-M61. The sequence goes on along the minus strand of NZ_JAJNJL010000006.1, from coordinate 55,858 downwards.
AATGATTTAACTTTTATGGTTGCGAATGATATTAGTGATTATCGTGGTGATGGTTATGATTTAGATTCATTTGTGAGTAGAGGTATGGTTAAAAGGCTCATTATGAGTATTATCATTGCTTCACCTAAAACGATAGAAGCGATAAAGAATAATGATGTAGAAGCATATTTTGTACCGCAAGGATTGTTAGCTACACATTATCGTAATTCGTTAGCCAAATTTCCAGATATGATTTCTAAAATAGGTTTACACACTTCCGTGGATCCTAGATTTGATGGCGGAAAAGTCAATGATGTGACTAAGGAAGATATCGTTTCTTTATTAGAAATTAATAATGAGGAATATTTACAATATAAATTTCCTAAAGTTGATATTGCATTGCTTCGTGGTACATACGCTGATAGCGAGGGGAACATTTATATGCATCATGAAGCACATTTGGGAGAAGGCTATGGTGCTGCTTTAGCGGCGCATCAAAATGGCGGAAAAGTTATTGTACAAGTTAAAGAAATTGTACAACATGGTAGCTTTAAACCGACAGAAGTCTTTATTCCTGGAGAGCTTGTGGATTATGTATGTGTAAATGATGACCCAAAACATCATAGACAGACCATTCAAAATTATTATGACCCAGCTATTTCGGGTGAATATAAAGTGCTTAGTATGCCTGAACCAGTTAATGAATTGAGTACACGTAAAGTGATTTTACGACGAGCTGCCCAATTTTTAAATGTAGGTAATGTTGTGAGTATAGGGTTTGGTATTAACAATGAATTATCGAATTTATTGGTTGAGGAGAAAGCTGAAGATTTAGTTCAACTGAATATAGATACAGGTGTATTTGGTGGAATGATAGGAAGTGGTCAAAACTTCGGATTAAATTACAATTTAGATGCGAAGATGCGACATGAAATGACATGGGACTTTATTTATAGCGGAGGCATAGATGTAGCTTATTTAAGCTTTGCTGAAGTGGATCAGTTTGGTAATGTCAATGTTTCAAAATATGGCGATAGAATGAATGGTTGTGGGGGATTCATAGATATTAGTCAAACGGTCCAAAAAATTATTTTCTCAGGAACAATGGTAGTAGGAAGTAAGACTACTTGGAATGATAAAGGTTTAGTTGTTGAAAAAGAAGGTCATGCTCAGAAATTTGTTGAACAAGTGCATAATATGGACTTCAATGCATCATATGCTAAGTCGTTAAATCAAGAGGTCTATTATGTAACGGAACGCGCTGTATTCCAATTAACCGATGAAGGTGTCAAATTAATTGAAATTGCAGCTGGATTAGATTTAGAGAAAGATATTCTATCCAATATAGCATTTCAACCGATAATTGCTGAAGAACTTAAAGTAACGGATCAGCAAATTTATCAAGAAAATTGGGGAGGATTGCAACAATGTATTAAAGACAATGGTTCAAACTATTAAGGGGGTAGTTTAATATGAATTACGATTGGATTAAAACGAGAGCGCAATATGACGAAGAAAAGGCGGCAGTTACTGATCCACTAAAAGGAACAGAATGGACTTATCAAGATTTAAATATTCGTGCTGAGAACTTAGCCAACCATCTTGAAGAACAAGGTATTAAAAAGGGAGATGTCGTTGGGATATTTGCACCAAATGATGTAGCGGTGATTGACTTACTATTCGCTTCATTTAAGATTGGCGCAGTATACTTCCCAATGAACTGGAGACTCAAACCGAACGAAATTGAAAGTGTTATTGAAGATTCAGGTGTGAAGTTTATATTCTATGCGAATCGTCATTTAAGTAGTTTACAAGGGATTGCAGATGACTATTTACACATGGATATCGATTCACCTGAATATGATGAACTTGTAAATCCTAAAAATCATAAACCATTCAAGACAGTAGATGTAGGTCGTGATGATTTAGCGGCATTAATGTACACAAGTGGTACAACAGGATTACCAAAGGGTGTCATGTTCACTTATGATTCATTCACATCGAATGCGATTAATACGATACTCACTTATAAAGTGAATTCAGGATTTTCATCTATTATTTCGTTACCAATGTTCCATGTATTTGGATTTAATGATTTAGTCATTCCATTGTTGATGGCAGGTGGCTCACTCGTATTACATCGTTACTTCGAAGGTGAACAACTCAATGATTTAATGGCTAAATATAAACCGAATTACTTATCGCTTATTCCAACAATGTATTACGCCATGTTAGTAGCACCTAACTTTGATGTGAAGAATTTTGACAATATTGATTTTCTTATTCAAGGTGGTTCAGCACCGTTACCTGGTGTTCAGAAAAAATTTGCAAGCATGGGGTTAAATATTATTAATGGTTATGGCTTAACAGAAGCACCATTAGCGATGATAAATACACCTACTAATTCACTTAAAAAGCCAATGAGTATAGGGAAGCCTGTTATGTACGTAGAATCAAGATTATTTGATGAAGATTTTAATGACGTACCTATAGGTGAAATTGGTGAATTAGCGATTAAAGGTAAACAAGTTACACCTGGTTATTGGCAAAAACAAGAAGAAACGGATAAATCTTTCCATGATGGCTACTTCTTAACAGGTGATTTAGCACGTATAGATGAAGATGGCGATATATTTATCGTAGATAGAAAGAAAGAACTGATTATTACAGGTGGAGAGAACGTCTTGCCATCTGAAGTTGAAATTGTTCTAGCTGGTCATCCACTCGTAGCACAATGTGTTGTCGTAGGTTATGAAAATGAAAAATTTGGAGAAACTGTAGCGGCTGCTGTGTTACTCAATGAACAAGACCCAGATTTCGTAGAGAAATTAGATGCTTATATGCGTGAGAACTTAGCGAGTTATAAAGTACCTAAGAATTATCTATCCGTAACGAAAATGCCATTAACTTCAACTGCTAAACCAGATAAGTTAGAAGTGAAAGCTATGATGAAGAGAAAGTTTCAACAATAAACAAAGATGATGCTAACATGAATACTAAATTTTTTTAGATGTAAATGTAAGCACTTTAATAATATTTGGAGGTCATATATATGTCAACAAAATTAGAAACATTAAAAGCATTATTTCCAGAGGATGTACTGAATATTTCGAAACAATTAACAGATGGTGAAGTGAAGTTCTTAAAACAACTTGATGATTTATTAGAAGAAAAATATCGTCCAACAATCAACGAACATTGGGTGAATGCAACAGTGCCAGAAGACTTCTTCGATGATATGGGTAAACTCAACTATTTCCAAAACCCATTATTATTTGAAGGGCGTGAAGGTGCTAAGACACCTAGTCAATTATTCCAATTTTTCATGTCTTATGTTGTAGCACGATTCGATGTATCTTTAGTGACATTATTAGGTGTCCATCAAGGATTGGGACATAATTCATTCTTATTTGGTGGTAGTAAAGAACAAATTGCTTACTACATCCCTAAATTACAATCACATGAATTAAGAACATGCTTTGCGTTAACAGAACCAGAACACGGATCAGATGTTGCAGGTGGACTTGAAACAACTGCAAAACGTGAAGGCGATAAATGGATTTTAAATGGTGAAAAGAAATGGGTAGGCGGCGCGAATTTAGCAGATGTTATTCCGGTATATGCTGTTGATGTTGAAACAGGTAAACCTAAAGGCTTTATTATTAGACCAGAACAAGCAGGTGTAGATATTGAAGTGATTGAAAATAAAATCGCTTTAAGAATTATTCCAAATACAATTATTAAATTAGACAATGTAGAAGTTGAAGAAGATCAAAGACTTCAAAATATAAATGGCTTTAAAGATATTGCGAAAGTACTTTATTCTACACGTGCAGGAGTTGCATATATGGCAACGGGTGCTTTAGCAGGTGCTTTACGCGCAACGCTTGATTATGTAACAGAACGTAAACAGTTCGGTAAAGAAATTAGTAAATATCAATTAATCCAAGAAAAATTAGCTATGATGCAAGGAAATTTAGCACATTCAATGTCTATATGTGCCCAACTTGCTAGAATGCAAGAAAATGGTGAGTATGACGAAGTTGCCACTTCAACTGCTAAGATGATGAATTCACTTAGATTAAGAGAATCTGTAGCAATGGGTCGAGGTATCACAGGTGGTAACGGTATTTTAGCGGAATATGATATTGCGAGATTCTTCTCAGATGCAGAAGCAGTATACACATATGAAGGTACACACGAAATCAATGCACTGTTAATTGGACGTGCATTAACTGGAGATTCAGCATTTATTTAAGCTAACTGAGCAAGACGAAACACACTCAGAATATATGAATTTGGAGGACTTTTTATGACGATAAGTAAAGCGACCGTTCTAGGTGCAGGTACAATGGGTAGTCAAATTGCTGCACTATTAGTGAATGCAGGTTTAAAAGTAAAATTATTAGATATAGTAATCGATGAAAAAGACCCGAATAAAATTTCTAAAAAAGCATATGATGTGATTACAGATGCTAAAAGACCTTTATTATTCGATTTAGAGTTTGCATCTAATTTATCTTACGGTAATTTTCAAGATGATTTATCAGGTGAAGATGATGCTGATATTTATATTGAAGCGGTTAAAGAAGAATTAGATATTAAACATCAAGTTTGGAAACAAGTTACACAAGTTGCGAAAGATAGTGCGATATTTGCGACGAATACTTCAGGTATTCCAATTGAAGCAATATCTAAAGCATTTAGCGATCAAGATAAAGAAAGATTTTTAGGATTACATTTCTTTAATCCACCTCGCATTATGAAACTTGTAGAGGTCATTCCGAATCGTAATACGTCAGATGCGATCGTTGAAAGAACACAAGTATTTGCTGAAGAAGTACTTGGTAAAGGTGTTGTCGTTGCGAATGACGTGCCTGGATTTGTAGCGAACAGAGTCGGTACACAAACGATGAATGACATTATGTATCGCGGCGAAGAACAAGGATTTTCAATTATTGAAGTAGATGCTTTAACGGGTAGAGCAATTGGTAGACCGAGTACTGGAACATATGGTTTATCTGACTTAGTAGGTCTAGATATTGCCGTTACCGTTACGAGAGGACTCCAACAAGTGCCTGAAGAGCAACCATATTTCAAAGATACTAAAGTTGCCGATACACTTGTGAAAAATGGTTCGTTAGGTAGAAAAACGAAACAAGGTTTCTATAAAAAAGATAAAAAGACAAGACTTGTTTACGATATAGAAAGCGATACGTACGTACAACCTGAACCGCCTAAATTCGAAATTCTTACTAAATTTAGTAAAGACTTAAAATCCAATTTAGATGTCATTTTTAATGCTGAAGATGATGCAGGTAAATTCTTATGGGAAACATTAAGAAATAATTTCTATTATTCAGCGATTAATGTTCCTAAAGCTGCATCTGACTTTAAAAATGTAGACCGTGCACTTGTATGGGGATTTAACTGGAAAAAAGGACCGTTCCAACTTTGGGACTTAATGGGCTTTGACCGTGTTAAAGATAGAATGAAACAAGAACTGGGTGAATTACCTGAATGGATCGAACAACAAAGCGGTGGCTTCTATAAAGAAGGCGAGTCAATAGAACGTGTCACACCGACATCAGCTTTCATCGATCGTGAAGTTTGGAATAGAGAAGATTCTAATTTATCAGTAGCAAACAAAGATCAATTATTACTTAAAATTCAAAGTAAAAATAATATTATATCTGACGGCTTTGCGAGCGACTTAATCGAATCGATTGATTTATTAGAACAAGAAGATTATACAAGCATGGTTATATATGCAGATGGCAATAATTTCAGTGTCGGTGCAAACTTGTTCTTAATGAAACAAGCACATGAAAGTCAGAAAGTAGATGAATTAGTAGGTCCAGCAATTGATAAATTACATGAAAGTTTCGGTAGAATGAAATATTCACTTAAACCTATCGTAACTGCAGTTCACGGTAGAGCTTTAGGTGGCGGTTGTGAAGTTGTCTTACATTCACCATTTATCGTTGCTGCGAGTGAAACGTACATTGGACTAGTTGAAACTGGTGTAGGTCTATTACCTTCAGGTGGTGGATTAGCAGAGTTTGCAGATAGAGTGCTTAGAACAAATCATAAAAATGATGACAAACAAGCATCGATTACGAAAGTATTAATGAATGTAGGCTTAGCTAAAGTATCTACAAATGCATACGAAGCTAAGAGATATGGTTATTTAAGAGATATCGATACGATCATTTTCAACAAAGAAAGACGTGTTGAAGTTGCTTTAAATAAAGCGAGATATGAATCTGAAGCAAACTATATTCCTAAACCTAAAACTCAATATCCAGCGCTAGGCAGAGATTTTAAAGCTTTAGCACAAGCTGAACTAGATGCGCAAAGAATTGGTCACTTCATTAGTGATTATGATTACGAAATTACTTTAAAAGTTGCACATATACTTGCAGGTGGAGATTTACCTCGTAATACGTATATTAATCAACGATATATTCAAAAGCTTGAACGAGAAGGCTTTTTATCTCTACTCAAAAATGAAAAAACATATGATCGTATTACGCATATGTTAGAAAAAGGTAAACCATTACGTAACTAATGAAGTGTTGAATAAGAGAGGATGGATATCAATGCAAGAGGCATATATAGTAGCATACGGACGTTCTGCAGCAGGTAAAGCTAAACCAGGTGGTGCATTATTTCATGAAAGACCTGATGAAGTTGCAGCTCAAGTATTAAAAGGTGTACTCAATCGTGTAGGTGGTACATTTGATGGTAGTATGGTTCAAGATGTTATCGTGGGGAACTCTTTTCCAGAAGGATTACAAGGTCAAAATATCGCACGTTCAATAGCATTACTTGCCGGATTACCAAATGAAGTTCCTGGACAAACGGTTAATCGTTATTGTTCTTCAGGCTTGCAAACTATTGCGATAGCAGCAAATGAAATTATGTCTGAGCAGGCAGATGTGCTTGTAGCAGGTGGCGTTGAATTAATGAGTGCTGTACCAATGGGTGGTAATGAGCCAACGAATAATCCGGAGTTACAAGAAGCGGATACAGGTGTTTCTTATCCAATGGGATTAACGGCAGAAATGGTTGCTGAAGAATATAAAGTTTCAAGAGAAGAACAAGATGCTTATGCAGTTGAAAGTCATAAAAGAGCATCAGAAGCACAAAAATCAGGTAAGTTTGAAGATGAAATTATACCAATTGAAGTGCATAAAGTTAAATACGATGAGAACGGTCCAAATGTAACGAAAGAAATATTTAAACAAGATGAACTCATTCGTCCAGAAACAGATTTAGAAACATTATCTAAATTAAGAACAGTATTTAAAGCTGACGGCACAGTTACAGCAGGAACATCGGCTCCACTAACAGACGGAGCAGGATTTGTTGTATTGATGTCAGGCGATAAAGTAAAAGAATTAGGCGTTAAACCAATTGCTAAATTTGTAGGATTTAAAGCGGTAGGTGTAGATCCTAAATTAATGGGCATAGGACCAGCTTATGCAATACCAGAATTATTAGAATTAACGAATTTATCAGTAGATGATATCGACTTAGTAGAACTCAATGAAGCATTCGCATCACAAACAGTAGCATCTATTAACGAAGCAGGGTTAGATATTAATAAGACAAACGTTAACGGTGGTGCAATAGCGCTCGGTCACCCACTCGGTGCAACAGGTGCTATGTTAACAGGTAAACTATTGTCAGAAATGAGTAAACGCCCAGACTCCAAATACGGTATGGTAACAATGTGTATCGGCGTCGGAATGGGAGCAGCAGGCATATTTGAATATGTAAGATAATATATGTAAAGCATTCGATCATACGGTCGAATGCTTTTTTTGTTGGTGTGAGGGGGTGAGTGTGTTAGAGATTTGGAGGAGAGGTGGGGTATTCTTGGCTTAATGGTTGAGTAAAGCCAAGAGATGGGTGAAGTCGTGGCTTAAGTACAGAGTAAAGCCAAGAGATGGCCGAAGTCGTGGCTTAAGTACAGAATAAAGCCAAGAGATAGTGAAAGTCGTGGCTTAAGTACAGAATAAAGCCAAGAGATGGATGAAGTCGTGGCTTAAGTACAGAATAAAGCCAAGAGATAGCCCAAGTCATGGCTTAAGTACAGAATAAAGCCAAGAGATAGTGAAAGTCATGGCTTAAGTACAGAGTAAAGCCAAGAGATGGCCCAAGTCATGGCTTAAGTACAGAGTAAAGCCAAGAGATGGTCCAAGTCATGGCTTAAGTACAGAGTAAAGCCAAGAGATGGCCCAAGTCGTGGCTTAAATCCTGAATAAAGCCAACACATCTCTCGAAATCTCATCTCAAATAAAAAAGAGGCTGGTACATAAAGTATGTCTCAGCCAGTTTTAGTATCTTGGCAGTAGATGACTGAATTGAAATACGCTTGTTTCAAGTTTTTTCAACTCTATTCATCCTTGCCGGGGCGGGACTACGAAATCTTTTTATACAAATTAGATTTCTGTCCCGCTCCCCTCCAATCATTACTTCTTTTCCTATGATTGTTTATTATATTTTTCTTTTTCAGCTTCTCTTAATTCAACGCGGCGTATTTTGCCTGAGTTTGTTTTTGGTAGTTCGGATACAAATTCGATTGCTCTTGGATATTTATATGGTGCGACGTCACTTTTTACGTAAGTTTGTAATTCTTTGACGAGTGCTTCGTCGCCTACGATATCATTTTGTAAGATGACAAATGCTTTGACGATATTACCTCTGATTTCATCTGGGCTAGCAACGACTGCGCATTCTTGTACTTTCGGATGTTTAGTGAGTGAATCTTCTACTTCGAACGGTCCGATTGTATAACCTGAGCTAATGATTATGTCATCTTCTCTACCTTTAAACCAGAAGTAGCCATCTTCGTCTAATCTTGCGCGGTCTCCAGTTACATAATAGTTTCCACGTTTTGATTTTTCGGTACGTTCTTCGTCTTTAAAATAGCCTTGGAATAATGATGGTGAATCTAATGAAACGGCAATGTCTCCTGTGGCACCGTTAGTTATAGGGTCACCATCTTCGTCTATTACAGTTACATAACTACCTGGTATTGCTTTACCCATGGCACCTGGTCTGCTTTCTGTATCTTTTAAAAATGCGATAAGTAATGTATTCTCAGTTTGGCCATATCCATCTCTTACTTTAATGTTGAAGTTATGATTGAATTGTTCGATGACTTCTTTATTTAATGGTTCACCAGCTGATACAGCACTGTGTAAATGTTTCAATGTATAGTCTGAAAGATTAGGAAGTTTAGCCATTAATCGGTATTCAGTAGGTGTACAACATAATGCGTTAATTTGATGTTTTTCGAGTAAGTCCAAATATTTAGCTGCATTAAATTTACCATTATAAACAAATGCGATGGCGCCAGATCCTAATATTGAAAGGAATGGACTCCAAATCCATTTTTGCCATCCTGGTGCTGCAGTTGCCCATACAGTATCTTTGTCTGTAATACTTAACCAATGTTTTGGCGCTGTTTGAATGTGTGCAAATCCCCATCCATGTGTATGTATAACAGCTTTTGGTAAACCAGTTGTACCAGATGTATATGATAAAATTGCGATATCATCACGTTTTGTTTCATCTACTGTAAGTTCTGCGCTTGCAGTTTGAATTGCTTCATCGATAGAAATCCAATCTTGTTGCTTAGATCCTACAATAAATTTAGTGAGTTCATCATATTCTTGAATATTTTCAAATTCGCCTGTACATTGGTCGATGACTACGACTGCGTTGACTTCACCATGCGTAATGCGGTGTTGTAAGTCTTTAGTTCTTAACATTTCTGAACTTGGGATGATAATAAGTCCAAGTTTAAGTGCAGCAATGTAAACTTCATATGTTTTAATAGAACGTGGCATCATAATAAGTACTTTGTCGCCTTTTTGAAGACCTTGTGCTTTAAAGATGTTGCCCACTTTATTTGAATTTTGTATAAGTTTAGCGTACGTAATCGTTTCAACGTTGCCATCGACATCTTCGAATATAATGGCTTCTTTCGTTTCATCTGCTGCATGTCTTTCGATTTCATTAACAATATTGTATGTTTCTGGTGCTATTAAGTCTGATCTATTCATGTTAATCTCCTCGTTTGTTTAATATATTGTTTTATTCTAACAGTGAATAATCATTAATACGAATAAATGAAACTATAGAATATTTTAAATAGTCAAACTATTGACATTTGTTGAAAATAAATATATGTTATTAAAGTATATAAAATTTCATAGCATCTAAACTTTAGCAAGTGGCTAATCGATATTGGTTAATTGAAAAAGTAAAAACGGTGCAATGACTTACGATTAAAAATTTCAAAAAGATTACATATAAATAATAAGGAAGCAATTAAAATAACGATAAGCGTTAGTTTGATTGAAGCCGACAATTAAAGCAAATCTACACGAGAGGTTTGTTTTAAATTGTCGGCTTTTTTTATTGCTTTTAACAGAAAAGGAGCAACCGACATGACAGGTTTATTAGTATTATTTTTTATTTCAATTGGATTAGCGCTTATAAGTAGCGTCATATATTTAGCACCAAAAGTGGCAAAGACATATATTAATGTTCACTTAATAATCGCATTTATACCAGTGCTTATCGCATTAATTGGCTTATGTATAACAAGTGGAAATGTATATATAGGATTTTGGCATTTAGATAAATTGTCATGGTTGCTCGCACTATTTATTTTGAGTATAGGTCTTATTATTCAAAGATTTTCTTTACGTTATTTAGATGGAGATGCACAGTATCGTAAATATTTTTCATTATTTACATTTCTAACGGTGTTTGCTTCAGTTGCTTGGTTAAGTAATGATTTAAGATTAATGGCGATATTATGGGGGTTAACGTTATTTTGTTTAACGCGTTTAATCGGTTTAAACAAACAATGGCACATTACGAAACGTTTAGCGAAAAGTACTAGCATGATCTTTATCGTTAGTTGGATCGCTTTAGTAATCGCGATTTTGCTGACATACAATGTAACGGGTGAATGGCAACAGTCTACTATTTTTAGTAATGGTCATCGTGACCAATTTGATTCATGGCAAGGTGTGGTTATTCAGTTGATGTTAGTGTTATCGGTCATCATTCCAGCAGCTCAGTGGCCATTTCACAGATGGTTAATAGAATCTGTAGCGGCTCCAACACCTGTTTCAGCGATTATGCATGCCGGTATTGTCAATGTTGGTGGTGTAATTTTAACGAGATTTGCACCGATTTTTACAAATGAATGGATAATTGGGTTGCTCATCATTATCGCAACGATTTCAGTATTGATGGGAGCTGGCATCAGTTTAGTACATGTGGATTACAAAAGACAGTTAGTAGGTTCAACGATTGGACAGATGGGCTTTATGCTTATCCAATGTGCTTTAGGTGTTTATTCAGCAGCTATCGTTCATCTGATGTTACATGGACTATTTAAAGCGACATTATTTTTACGTTCTGGTTCTGCTGTAAGAACTTTTGATATGCCTTCAAGAATGAATGAAAGTGTGTCGTATATATGGGTTCTTGTTGGTCGATTATTATCCATTATGATTGGTATTATCTTTTGGCTAATGGATCCGACAAGTAGTTACCAAATCATTAGTGCGCTTATATTAGCTTGGTCATTATCTGTTTCATGGACGCAACTGGTTGCATATGGTGAAGGTAAATTAGGTAGAATCATTGGATTATTAGCACTGTTAATTGTTGGTTTATCTTACTTTGGTGTACATCATTTATTCCATGATTTGTTACATCAGTACGCAACAAATGTGAATCATACACCTATATTTGCAGTCATTATCATGATTGTATTGCTGTTAATAGGAAGTGCACTGAACTTGTGGGTTGCAAGAAATCATTCATCTAAAATCGTCACGATTATATATTTATGGATTGTACATTTAGGTGAATCGAAAGTGCAAAATATTGAAACACATCCACGCTATTTGAAAAATCATACGTTTAAAGGAGGTTATCAGCATGACGCAAACAATTGAATCACAAAATGACATTACATATTCAATTAAAGAGGCGAGTCGTGTCATAACACCACTTTCTCCTATTAATATATTTGCAGCAAGACATCCTTGGGCGGGTTTAGAAGATCGTACTTTTGAAGATGTTGCGAGATGGTTTCAAAAGGTACAGAATGTCGATTTGTATCCGAACAAAAGTTTACTATTTGCTGCAATTGAAAATGGAGAAATTAAACAGGAATATATAGAAGAACGATTATCGGCATGGCTATCGAACGATAATACGCCATTAAACAAAGTGATGTTAAGAGAATACGCTGAAAGCATCTTGTTTAATAGAACTCACAAAGTAAATCTTACAGAAAAAGAGCAACAACAATTAAGAACGTCATTAGAAAATGTTGCACTAAATAATCAACAAGATGATGACATTATTTTAAGTACACGTATTGAACAATATTCTGGACAGGCGTATTTAGATAATTTGAATGCACAAGTGATTAAGTGGAGTAAATTATATCTTGATGATAATCAATCAGGATGGGCAATCCATAAAGATGGTAAAGGTTTCTTTAAAAACTGGAAGAGGTTAGCTCATTTGGATCCATCTTTATCGAAGGCAGAAAGGCATAAAATAAAAATGCTACCATCAACATCTATTGAAACAATAGAAAGCTGTTTAGACAAACTTGGTATATCAGAAGCACAAGTACAATCATATCTTGAAATACACTTGTTGGCTTTACCAGGATGGGCAGGTATGATGCTTTGGAAAGACGAACGTTTAAACTTGCTGACGGATTTTTTAGCCATAAGATTAGCTTTGGAATGGACGTTGATGAGTGAGCATGCTCAAGAACAACAACATACTGACTATGACATTTCTCAAGTACGATCTTGGTTTGAAAGTGGCATTTTAACGTTGGAAAATTGGTTCGCATTATCTCAAGGTGAACGAGAAGATTATATAGCATTTGCACATCAATTTGATCGTATTACACAACATAAATTATTGCTAGAAGCTTGGGAAGATACGTATGCGTCACAACTACAAAGTGAAATTCAATCTCATATCCATCATGAAGATGATAAAGCACCTGTCGAGGCTCAGCTCGCTTTTTGTATTGATACGCGTTCGGAACCTTTTAGAAGACAATTAGAAATGGAAGGTCCTTTCGAAACGATTGGTATCGCAGGATTCTTTGGATTACCGATTGAAAAATGTGAACTCGGGCATCAACATACACATAATGCTTTACCAGTAATGAATAAACCACAACATAAGATTTATGAATACGAAGATGCACATCAATCCAATCATTACGTTGAAAAGAAAAAAAGTGTTTCGTCAATATTTTATACATTTAAAAAAATGAAACAAAATGTATTACCAAGTCTATTACTTCCAGAATTAACAGGTTCATGGCTAAGTTTACAAACGATTGCGAGAAGCTTTATGCCTAAACGTACAGGAGATTTGGTCAATCGATTTAATAAAAATCTTATGAATAAACCGGATACGAAACTTTCTATAGATCATGCGCCCAATCGGTTTGGTGATTTACCTATTGGATTTACGAAACAAGAACAGCTTACTTACGCACGAGAAGCATTGAAATTAATGGATTTAACGGAAGATTTTGCGCCTTTAGTGGTCATATGTGGACACGGTAGTCATAGTGCTAACAATCCTTATGCAGCTTCATTAGATTGTGGCGCGTGTGGTGGTTCAGCGAGTGGCTTTAATGCGAAAGTATTAGCAACTTTATGTAATTTGCCTGAAGTTAGAGAAGGTCTCAAAAGCTATCACATTATAATTCCGGAAGATACAGTCTTTGTTGCTGCTCAACATAGCACGACAACTGATCAATTAGAATGGCTATATGTGCCACAACTTTCGAATAAAGCTGAGCGCGCTTTACAAAAATTAAAACTAGCTTTGCCTAAAGCTGGGCATGAAGCGAATCGTTTAAGACTTAAAGATATTCCAGGTATGGAACATTCAAACGAACAATCCACAACTAAAGCAGAACAGTTGGCAAGTGACTGGAGTGAAATTCGACCAGAATGGGGATTAGCTAGAAATGCAACATTTGTTATTGGTAAGAGAACATTAACAGAGCAATCTCAATTAAATGGTCGCGCATTCTTGCATAATTATGACTGGACGAAAGATCAAGATGGTGAAATTTTAAATACGATTTTAAGTGGGCCGGCGACAGTTGCTCAATGGATTAACTTACAATATTATGCTTCAACAGTAGCACCTTACTATTACGGAAGCGGCAATAAAATCACCCAGACGGTGACGAGCGGCATAGGTGTTATGCAAGGAAACGGTAGTGATTTACTGACAGGTTTACCTTGGCAATCAGTTATGAAAGCTGATGGGGAATATTATCATGCACCGATTCGATTATTAGTTGTGATACAAGCGCCGAATGATTACATTCGTAAATTGCTCAATGAAAATACTGCGCTTAACACAAAAGTAAAAAATGATTGGTTATTGCTATCAAGTATAGATGAAAATGGTGAATGGCATAAATGGTAAATAAATGAGCAGGACAACAATTTATGTCCAAAACTCGAGAGGATGTATAATATGAATGATGAAAAAAATATACTCATACTATCTGATTTAAATACACATCTAGAAAGCCAACTTGTTGAATCTTTAAATTTCAACCCAAATCATGTCATGTCGATACAAAGCTTTCAGGCAGAAATTGCGCATGCATATGGTGATGTGATGCGGTCTATTATTATCGCGATTTACGAATATGATATAGAGAATGTTTATATCATTAGAAAGTCAGATGATAAACAAGTGATCGCATTACCTGAAAGTGTCAAAAGTCATACAGAAAAAATTAAAACACTCGACTACTTATTTGAAAATTGTAAGCCTGAGTTTAGTAGTGACAATATTCATGAATGGTTAAATGGTGAAAGTGATATTCATCAAAGTATTAAACAAAGCATTCATCAAGTTTCTAATCATCCACTTATACCATCTGGTATTACAATAAAAGGTATGACCATCAATCAAAACAATATTGAAATAATTGCTGAATATTTAACATAAAGCAAAATTAGCATTAAGGAGAGACAAATATGGAAATGACTAAAGGAGCATGTGAATCAAAAATTAGTAAAGCCATTACACAATGGGAAAAAGAATATCTAGGTAGAGGATCTCTATCTGTTAAGACAGATATTTTAAGAGATATGATTATTGTTGATTTACAAGGTGTCCTTACACCTGCAGAATATAGCGTATGTGAAACACAAGAAGGTTTATTGAGTATAAAACGTACACGTTCAAAATTAGTAGAATCAGACATGGATCATTTATACCAAATGATATTTGATATTACCCAACAAGACGTCAAAAGTTTCCATACAGATTTAAGTTCAAGAACTGGTGAACGTATGATGATTTTTAAAATGCATCATAATATTGAAGAACTTTTTAATAAATAATTGCCAGAAATCGATAATGAAAACCCTTTAAAAATAAAAAATAGAAAGATAATCATAATTTTAATAAAAGTTAATTAAAAATTTACATTAGCTTAACAATTATAGTTTATTATTCACAATGGTTACAATAACTTTAAAGAGGTGTGTTATGGAACTCTCGGCATTACAAATGATTTTTACATTCATCGGTGGTTTAGGTATCTTCCTATACGGGATTAAACAAATGGGCGATGGCTTACAAGCAGCAGCAGGCGACAGATTAAGAGGTATATTAAATAGATTTACAAGTAATCCTATTATGGGTGTACTTGCAGGTATGATCGTGACAATTTTAATACAAAGTAGTTCAGGAACAACAGTTATCACAATCGGACTCGTAAGTGCTGGATTTATGACGATGCGACAAGCAATAGGCGTTGTTATGGGTGCCAATATCGGTACGACGGTCACAGCGTTTATTATTGGGATTAACATTGGTGAATATGCTTTACCAATACTAGCATTAGGTGCGTTTTTAATTTTCTTCATTCAAAAAAGAAAAGTTAAAAATATTGGTATGATTTTCTTCGGATTTGGATCGCTATTCTATGGTCTAGAATTAATGAGTGGCGCGGTGAAACCACTTGCTAATTTAGAAGGCTTTAAACAAATTATGTTAGATATGTCTTCTACGCCGATATTAGGTGTACTTGCAGGTACATTTGTGACGTTAATCGTTCAAAGTTCAAGTGCAACGATTGGTATTTTACAAGGTTTCTATGCCAATGATTTAGTATCATTGCATGGTGCATTACCTATCTTATTAGGTGATAATATTGGAACGACGATTACAGCTGTATTAGCAAGTTTAGCTGGCTCTATCGCCGCTAAGCGTGTTGCGATGGCGCATGTTATGTTTAATGTTATCGGTGCAGCAGTATTTCTATTAATATTACCATTCTACGAAATGACGATGGAATGGATTCAACACGCTATGAATTTAAATCCAAAAATGGTTATAGCATTTGCACACGGAACATTCAATGTAACAAATACACTTATACAGTTACCATTCATCTTCGCATTAGCTTGGATTGTAACGAAAATCATTCCAGGTGAAGATGTAAATGAAAAATATAAACCGAAATATCTTGATAATAATTTAATTAATCGAGCGCCTAGTATCGCGCTTCAAGAGGCTCAAGATGAAATTCAAAATATCGGTAAAATGACTGTTTCAATGTTGAATAATGTTGAAAATATTGATGAAAAAGCAATTAAAAAGCATAAAGATAAACACCTTGCAGTAGATAATATGTATGATAATGTACGTCAATATTTAAATAAATTATCTGAGAAGAAACTATCAGCTAAAGATGCTGAAAGGCTATCTGTTTTATATGATGTTAATAGAACAATATTGAAAGTATCAACGTTAACAGAATCATACTTAGAAGAATTGCAGAAGAAACAATCAGCTGATATTCAAATTTCATCAAAAGCAGAAGAAAGCATTGAACGATTATATGATCACGTAAAAATTTCATATGAAAAAACGTTTGAAGTATTTGATGTTTATGACAATTTGAAAAAAGACGAAGTTGTGAAACGAAGCCAAGATTCATATGTACTAGAGCATGATTTACGTAAAAAACATATCAAGAGATTAAGCTCTGGAGAATGTTCACCAGAAGGTAGCCTTGTATATATCGACATGATATCAATCCTTGAAAGAATTGGTTACCACTCACGAAATATATCAGAATCTATGATTAACCTCGGAGAACATTCATACACACAAACAACTGAAGTGAAAATATAAATAAATACCACCTCATTTCGCTGATTTAATCAGGTAGAAATGAGGTGGTATTTTTATAATATGCGATTTTGTTCGTGCATGCTTGCCTAGGGTATGGTTCGAGCCTGTAGTCTCTCACACATACTATTCCCTCAGGCGTCAGCACAGCACAAAATCGCTATATATTATGTTTAAATCATTAACCCAATTAAAAACGTAGTAGTAATTAATATTAATGTAGATAAAATGACTATTTTTATTATTTGAGATTGTAATTTTGTTTCTTGGCCTTTTATTTCACATAATTCAGTTGCAAGCATAATTCGTGAAGGAGTGCTCATTGTTGCATTTGAAGCACTAGCGTTTTGTAATCCTGCAATTAATCCTGTAGATAAATCTAATTGATGGGCAGTATGAATTTGTAGTTTCATAAACATCGCATTTGCTCCTGTATTGCTACCTGTTAAAAAACCACCTATACTTCCGATTGCGCCAGATATAATAATAAAATAATTACCTAAATTATTACCTAAACTCGTAGAAATTGAGTTAATCATACCAGAAGCATCCATTATTTCAGCTAAAGCTATAAAGAGAGTAGTAGATATTACAAATAGGCTCCATTGTCTAAAAGTTTTTTGTAGAGCTATTCTAACGGTCGATTTATTGATATTGAATCTTATTATTGTATAAATGCAAGTAATAACTAACCAAAATGATGGAGAATACAACAACATTAATTGATAATTATATTTTTCAAAAGAAATAACAAAATGATTTCTTAAAAATTCTTCAAAGATAGATATTGTTCGAGTCATAAAAACTAATGATGTTAAAAGGATATATGGGCTTAAAAGACTAGTTAAATATCTATAGTCTTTTATAGATATATTTTTATTTTGTATATTTATATTTATGATTCCAATTAACAAGGTTATTAAAGAACTAAATACTCCAGCAAGTTCAACACTTACAAAATAATTAAATATAATATTGGTTAAAGAAAAAGATGAAGCGTATATTAAAGTTTTAAAGATATTATTATAAAGTGTTTTACTTCCACCTAGAATAAATAAACATGTGCTCAAAAAGAATACGATAGTTGTGAAAGTTAATATTGCTGTCAAAAAACCAACAAACTTCAAATTTAGATTTACTATCTCAGTACCAATTACTGTACCAGTAGCTAAAGCTCCCCAAGGTACTGCTAGTAAACTTAAAATACCGATACAAGCTGCTTTATAATTATTGATCCCTAAAGATATTAAAATAGGTGTAATTACTAAAAAAGCAGTACCAAAGCCACTTGTAGATTCTACGAGTGGGGAAATACCAATACTCAAAATAATTATTTGAAGTACTGTATCATTAGTTAAATTTTTCATTTGATTTGAGATATCGTTAATTTTTCCAGATTCATTCATTAGATGAAAAAGTAATACTCCAAAGAATATTACATAAGCCGCCACTGAAGATATTAATATACCACTAATAGTTGAATTCATTATTATTTCAAAAGAAATATGATATGGACTATTTATAAATACCAAGATCACGGTAGATAAAAAGGCGGTAATTCCAGTTTTTAGAGCAGACCATTTAAATATAAATAGACAAATAAAGATAATTAACAATGGAAGTATAGCGATTAGTAAATTCATCTTATCACCCACTTTATTGATATAAAAATTCTACTATAGTAGAATTGAGTTAAATATAATACAGGTTGGAGATAATATCAAGAAAAATATCTACTATAGGAGAAATTTTAATATGGAATTCTATGAAAACATAAAAAAACAAAGAATAAAAAAAGGATACTCACTCGAAAAGCTATCTGAGAAATCTAAAGTCAGTAGAGCAATGTTGTCTAAAATAGAAAGAAATGAAAAACAACCTACAATAAAAGTTGCAGCACAAATAGCTGAAGGGTTAGATACCACAATTTCTGAATTATTAGGTGAACAAGAAACAGGAAGAACTATTAAAATAAAATCTAATGAACATCTTAAATATATTGATCCTGACAGTGGGTTTGAGAGGAAGCTACTTTCACCAAATGTGGGTTCAGATATAGAATTTATCGTAAACACATTACCACCTGATTCGGAAACAGGTGTGTTCCCAGCTCATTGTCCAGGAGTTAGAGAATATATTTATATTCTTAGAGGAGAAGTTACAATTGAATTAAGAGAAGGTAATGATATACAAAATTACAAATTAGATTCAGGAGATTCGTTTTACTTTGAAGCACATAAAAGCCATCGTTTTATTAATAAGGGTAAAGAATTTTGTGAATATATATTGGTAATAGATTCGAATAAAGCACAAAGGATGTAAAAACAACAAACAGTAGAAATTCAATTTTAATTTGAATTTCTACTGTTTTTCTATTTATCATACTGAAAATATTTTTAACTTATGAAAATATATTCAGATGTAAAATATAAGTGTCTTTACAAGTGTTATTCGTTGGTGTTTATTGTTTTTTATTTTAACATAGTTATATAAACAAAAATGTAAGCGATTGCTTAATGTTATTAACTGTCGCATAAATACATAAAAGGGGTTGTACATATGAGTTTGAATGTAGGAATTATTGGTTGTGGTGGTATTGCGAATGGTAAGCATTTACCGAGTTTACAAAAAATAAGCGAAGTAAACATTGTTGCTTTTTGTGATATTGATATTGATAAAGCACAAGCAGCAGCTAAGGAATACGGTACGGATAATGCGAAAGTTTACGAAGATTACCAATCACTCTTAAAGGATGATGCTATTGATGTCATTCATGTATGTACACCGAACAGTTCTCATAAGGAATTAACGGTTGCGTCATTAGATGCAGGTAAACATGTTATGTGTGAAAAACCTATGGCTAAGACAACTGTAGAGGCGCAAGAAATGATTGAAGCGGCTAAACGTAATGGCAAGAAACTTACGATTGGTTATCAAAATAGATTTAGACCTGACAGTCAATATTTACATAAAGCGACAGAGCGTGGTGATTTAGGGGATATTTATTTTGGAAAAGCACACGCTATTCGTCGTAGAGCAGTGCCGACTTGGGGTGTCTTCTTAGACGAAGAACAACAAGGTGGCGGTCCTTTAATTGATATTGGGACACATGCACTCGATTTAACGTTATGGATGATGGATAATTACGAACCAGAATCAGTAATGGGTTCAACTTTTCATAAGTTAGGTAAGAAAGAAAATGCAGCAAATGCATGGGGACCATGGAATCCTGAAAAGTTCAAAGTAGAGGACTCAGCTTTCGGTTTTATTAAGATGAAAAATGGTGCGACAATCATGCTTGAATCAAGTTGGGCGTTAAACTCTTTAGAAGTAGATGAAGCAAAATGTTCATTATCTGGTACTGAAGGCGGTGCCGATATGAAAGATGGCTTAAGAATCCACGGAGAAGACTTTGGTTCTTTATATACAACGCAAGTAGAACTTGAAAATAAAGGCGTTGACTTTTATGAAGGTGAAAAAGTAGACGAAGCTGAAGTAGAGGCACGTAGTTGGATTGACAGCATTCTTAATGATACAGAGCCTGTTGTGAAACCAGAACAAGCAATTGTGATTACACAAATATTAGAAGCACTTTATGAATCAGCTAAGACTGGTAAAGCAGTATATTTTGACTAAGAAGGGGTTTTATTAATGAACATAACAGTATGGAATGAATATAGACATGAAGTAGAAAGTGAAGAAATAAAAGCAGTTTATCCTAATGGTATTCACAATGTTATTGCTGAATTTTTAGGCGAAGAACATGACGTTAAAACAGCAACATTAGATGAAGCGGAACATGGATTAACGGATGAAGTATTAGCTGAGACTGATGTCTTGTTATGGTGGGGTCATAAAGCACATGATGAAGTGAAAGATGAAATCGTCGAAAAAGTAAAAGCACGTGTACTAGATGGTATGGGTCTTATCGTGTTACATTCTGGACATTTCTCTAAAATATTCAAAAGTTTGATGGGTACGACATGTGATTTGAAATGGCGCGAAGCAGATGATAGAGAGCGACTTTGGGTAGTTGATCCAACACATCCAATTACAGATGGATTAGGGCAATATATTGAATTAGAAAAAGAAGAAATGTACGGCGAACACTTTGATATACCGGCACCAGATGAAACTATATTTATCAGTTGGTTTGAAGGTGGAGAAGTGTTTAGAAGTGGTGCGACATTTAAGCGCGGAAACGGAAAGATTTTTTATTTTAGACCGGGACACGAAAGTTACCCTACTTATTATAATGAAGAAATTCAACAAGTTATTAAAAATGCTGTTAAGTGGGCGAAAAATGATCGCACACCTAAACATCAATATGGTAATGCACAACCTTTAGAAGAAATTAGTAAGAAATAAAATAGGAGATTATATTTATGGATAAACTTAAACTAGGTGTTATAGGTGTCGGAGGTATCGCACAAAACAGACATATACCAGCTTTACAAAAATTAAATCACTTAGTTGAAATTGTTGGTGTACAAGATATTAATCAAGAACTCGCTAAAAAAGTATCATCACAATTTCAAATTCCAAATGTCTTTTCAGAATATGAGGAGATGTTTAATAGTGTAGATGCGGTCGTCATATGTACACCAAATAAATTTCATGCAGAAATAACAGTTGCCGCGTTAAATGCAGGTGTACATGTATTTTGTGAGAAACCAATGGCTATGAATCGCAAAGAATGTGATGCAATGATTGAAGCGGCAAATCAATCTGGTAAAGTGCTCGCAATAGGCTATCATTATCGCTTTACAGATGCCGCAATAACAGCTCGTCGTGCAATTGATGAAGGTGTTGTAGGTGATGCGCTTGTAACGAGAGTACAAGCATTGCGTCGAAGAAAAGTGCCAGGTTGGGGTGTGTTTACAAATAAACAACTTCAAGGCGGCGGCAGTCTAATTGATTATGGATGCCATTTATTAGACCTTGCTTTATGGTTACAAACGGATGGGAAACCAGTCGAAGTATTAGGTAAGACGTACAATCGTTTGAGTCAGACACCTAATCAAATCAATGATTGGGGAACATTTGATCATGAAACGTTTGAAGTAGATGACCATGTATCTTCATTTATAACATTTGAAGACGGTTCAACGATGCAGTTCGAATGCTCATGGTCTGCAAATATTAAAGAAGATAAAATTCACTTAAGTATGTCTGGTGTAGATGGGGGTATTAACCTTTATCCATTTGAAATTTATCAACCTCGATTTGGTACATTTTTCAACGAACAAGCATATGCTGAACATAATGAAAATATTGCTGCAGAACGTCAGACTTTAAACTTTGTGAATAGTTGTTTAGGACTAGAGTCGTTAGTCGTGAAACCTGAAGAAGCTAGACGCGTGAGTGCATTAATAGATGCAATTTATGAAAGTAGTGAACAAGGTACGAGTGTTAAATTAAAATAAGGGGTGTTACATATGAAAATTGGTGTATTTACAGTACTTTTTCAAGATAAAACGTTTGAAGAAATGTTAGATCATGTTGCAGATTCTGGATTGAAAATGGTCGAAATCGGTACAGGTGGGAATCCGGGTAACCATTTTTGTAATGTAGATGAATTGTTAGAAGATGAAAGTAAAAGACAAGCATTTATGGATGCTATCAAGAAACGTGGATTAGAAATCAGTGCATTCAGTTGTCATGACAATCCTGTTTCACCAGATAAAGAACATGCTAAACAAGCACATGAAACATTTATTAAATCGGTGAAATTAGCTTCGATTCTAGGTGTCCCAGTTGTTAATACATTTTCAGGTATACCAGGATCAGATGAAGACGCTAAACATCCAAACTGGCCAGTAACACCGTGGCCAACAGCATACTCAGAAATATTAGAGTGGCAATGGGAGAAGAAGTTGATACCTTATTGGAAAGAAGCGGCCCAGTTTGCTAAAGACCACAACGTTAAAATAGGTATTGAACTACACGCTGGATTCTCAGTACATACACCACATACACTTTTAAAACTTAGAGAAGCGACAAACGATGCGATTGGTGCGAACTTAGATCCAAGTCATTTATGGTGGCAAGGCATTGACCCGATAGCAGCCATTAAAATATTAGGTAAAGCTGGTGCGATTCATCATTTTCATGCAAAAGATACTTATATCGACCAAGAAAATGTCAATATGTACGGATTAACAGATATGCAACCGTATAGTTCAGTTCAATCACGAGCTTGGACATTCAGAACAGTCGGTTATGGACATAGCCCACAAGTATGGGGAGATATTATTAGTGCATTGAGAATCAATGGATATGATTATGTCGTGAGTATAGAACATGAAGACCCAATCATGTCAGTAGAAGAAGGATTCCAAAAAGCAGCACATAATTTACAAGCAGTAAATATAAACGAATCATTAGATAATATATGGTGGGCATGAAGAAAACCATGGTTTCAGCTTGAGGGCTGATACCATGGTTTTTATTTTTGAGGGGGGTGAATCTAGGGGGATGGGGATAAGTAGATTCACTTTTAAAAATTAGAAATATACAAAAATATACAGTCATTTTATAAATTTGAGCTCAAATCTTGGCTTAAAGCAGGAGTAAAGCCAAGAGATGGCTCAAGTCTTGGCTTAAAGCAGGAGTAAAGCCAAGAGATTGTCTAAGTCTTGGCTTAAAGAGGAAGTAAAGCCAAGAGATTGCCCAAGTCTTGGCTTAAAGAGGAAGTAAAGCCAAGAGATCCCACAAGTCTTGGCTTAAAGCAGGAGTAAAGCCAAGAGATTGTCTAAGTCTTGGCTTAAAGCAGGAGTAAAGCCAAGAGATTGTCTAAGTCTTGGCTTAAAGCAGGAGTAAAGCCAAGAGATTGCCCAAGTCTTGGCTTAAAGAAGGAGTAAAGCCAAGAGATTGCCCAAGTCTTGGCTTAAAGAGGAAGTAAAGCCAAGAGATCCCCCAAGTCTTGGCTTAAAGAAGGAGTAAAGCCAAGAGATTGTCTAAGTCTTGGCTTAAAGAGGAAGTAAAGCCAAGAGATGGCTCAAGTCTTGGCTTAAAGAAGGAGTAAAGCCAAGAGATCCCCCAGTCTTGGCTTAAAGAGGAAGTAAAGCCAAGAAATCCCCCAAGTCTTGGCTTGAAGAAGGAGTAAAGCCAAGAGATGGCTCAAATCTTGGCTTAAAGAGGAAGTAAAGCCAAGAGATCCCGCAAGTCTTGGCTTAAAGAAGGAGTAAAGCCAAGAGATCCCCCAAGTCTTGGCTTAAAGCAGGAATAAAGCCAAGAAGAGCCCAAATTCCTTACTTTAGAAGGCATTATTCTATAAATAAAAATAACTTTTATGTTTTCCCTTCTTCTTAAAATGACGTTTGCACACTCTTCTGATAGCATGCGCATCCCCACCACACCACAATTCTGCTTCTTTTAAAGTAAATGGCCCATTCTTTAATACGTATAATTCTTTTAAATTTTCTAAGTAGAGTAACTGTCTCTGTATATGTCTTGAGCAATACATACAATGACCGAATCTCATTCGTTTATCTAATTGTATTTGGTTGATTTTACGGCAATGTGGACATCTTAAGCCTGGTTTGATTTGTTCGAATGGAATTATATGTCTAGGGTAGGTCTTCGAAAAATCTTGTTTAAGTGTTTTGATTTTATTGAGGATGGCTCTATTTTCGTCTACTTTAAAATTATTAAATAACTTAGGAATTTTGTGTAACTCTGTTGGTAACAGTACCTGTTTACGATTAGGTATGTCAGAGTGAAGTGTAAATGTGGGGTTTGTAAATACGAGATAAGATATAATATCTCGTTTAATATTGAGATGTGATTTAATCAATTCAAGTTCATATTCGGCTCTTTTCATTTGTGAAAAGGGGGTTTGGAATATGTTCCCGTAACTATTTTTCATTTGATTATCGATGATATAGTAGTCGCCTTTATAGTGTTTGACTTCTAAATTAATCATCTTATCATCATCTACAATGAGGAAATCGAGTTGAATTTGGTTCTTTATATTTAATTCAATGTTATGCACATAATTTAACTTAAGTTCTTGTTCTAACATTTGTTGTACAATTTGTTCACCTTCTTCTCCTTGGATTTGTCGATAAATTTCTTGGGTGTCTTGATTGGCATCTATTCGACCAAAGATTGCCTTGTTATATCGTGTGAGTACCATCTATCAACCTCCTATTTTTTTACATTTATTATATATAATATTCCACTAAAATACAAATAAAAACATTTTAGAAACCGATTATCTTGATTTCCAAAATGTTTTTATTATAACTTATTTGAGTTTTTCTGCTAATTCGATATAAATACCTTCTGGACCTTTGATATAACACAATTTGTAGATGTCTTCGAATTGCGTAATTTCTCCAATCACTTGAGAGGATGTTGTGGCCAATTGTTCTACAACTTGTTCAATATTTTGAACTGAAAATGCAAAATGACTAGCACCTACATTTCTTGGGAAATGTATAGATTTGTTGGTCGTTGATGATTGGTCACGAAATTGTATGAGTTCTATAGCTGTTTCATCGTGAGGAACTTTCATCATAGCAATGCTTGCTTCTAAAGCATCTACACCATAAATATTGCCGATCCATTCACCGTTAATATTTTGTTCTCCAATCAGTTCCAATCCTAACGTACTAAAAAATGCTTTAACAGATTCTAAATCTTCAACGATTATACCTACATGGTCCATTTTATTTAATTTCATGTTTACATCTCCAATTCAGTTAATAGTTATATTATAACTATTATATCTGTTGAGACGGTTATTTCCTAACAGCATGAACAATATAATTCATATCTTTTTTATATCGTTTCATTGTTTTAAACATATTAAAGAACATAGAGCGATTTTCTTTTTTTAAGGCATTTTTTATAATTTTAAGCGTACCCAATACACCTTCATCTCGTATCATGCCAGCTGGCGTCATCAGTGTTAACGCGCCAATATGCGATTCTATTTGTTTGAAACCAGCATCTTGATAAAGTTTGTACCATTCTGCTGTTGGTAGTGGGGTTACTTTAACGTTAATGGCATCACTTAAATGATGGATAATTTCATCTTTAGATTTAACATTAATAATGGCGATATCATGTGTTAATACGATGCCACCTGGTTTCAAGACGCGGTAATATTCTTTTAATGCTTGTTCTTTCGCTTTAATTGGCAGCATCGTAAGCATAGCTTCATTTAATACGATATCAAATTGTTCATCTTCAAATGGTAAGTTCATCGCATTAGCTTTTTGAACATTAATTAAATGAGATAAGTTTGCAGATGATACATTTTTAATACCTTTTTCTAAAGCTTTAGCATTTAAGTCGACACCTTCAATTCTACATCCGTAAGTTTTCGCAATTTGCATAGCTGTTGTACACATATTGCAACCAACTTCTAATACATATTTATCTTTCGTAAAATGTCCTTTTTTAATGAGCCAATCTGTCGCAATTTTTCCACCAGGTCTTAATCTTTTCTTACCTAACTTCGCTAAAAATGTATGTCCAGCTTCTTTTTTCATAATGAATCATTCCTTTAAAAAGTTTTTAAAGTAGATGTTTGTATTTCTTAAATAATACGTGGTTTTCTAAATGAACATGTTCATGTGTGTCGCGTTCTAATTGTTCTAAACGTTGATAGACAAGTCTCCATGTACCACATGCTTCTAGAGGCGGTTGGTAATCGTTTGTGATGGTACGTATTTCTCGTAATAATTGTCCAGCTTCGTCATGGTCATCAACTAAAGATGTAATCGTTTCGTTTAATTGATCAACTTGTTTGCCTGCTGATACATCTAAAAGTTTAGGGAACGACTGATGATCTTCTTCATCAATATGTTCTAATAATGCAGACTTTAATTTAGTATATAAGTCCTTTAGTTCTAATAAATATGGATGACTTGGACCGTGAACTTTAGCCAACTTTGTAACATAAGGTGTTAAGTTTTGGAACTCAGTTCTCAATCCTTCATGATATCGAGATTGAATGTACTGAATAAGTGAAGCAGCATCTAAATATTTAATATCAATTCCGCCATTTTGTTGATCGGCAGGTATGCTATTGAGTTGATTTAACAATGTTTCTAAATCGACCTTTTTATTATTAGACACGGCTTCATCAATGGATACATCACCTCCACAACAAAAGTCGATACCGTATTTACGAAAAATATCAGCAGACTTTGGAATATCTGTTACGACATCAGCAACATGACGCTCTTTAGTAATCATGTAATGACCTCCTTTAAAATATTTACCTTCTATATATCTCAATTATATTATATGAGAAACATTCTCAGTATTAAGGAATTCCATGAAAATTACATAAAATTGTAAAAAATATGGTATGAAAAGATGTCGATAAAATTTATTCCGATATATCGCTTGACTCTTTTCGATATATCGGATAATATAACGATATATCGAAAAGAAGAAAGGTGATTATATGTTTAGAAGAAATTTTGAGGGAAGATTTAACAATCACAGAGGTCATATGATGAATCGTGATGGCTTTGATTTTGGCAGAGGTTTTGGCGGACATCCGGGAAGAGATCGTTTCTTTAAGAAAGGGAACTTACAATTTATTATTTTAAAAATGTTAAAAGAAGAACCAAAACATGGTTATCAAGTCATTAAAGATTTAGAAGAAAGATTCAAAGGATTCTATGCACCAAGCCCAGGTTCTGTTTATCCAATTTTGCAAATGTTAGAAGATAGAGACTTTGTATCAATTTCTAAAGATGGTAATAAAAAAGTTTATACAATTACAGATGAGGGTGAAACATTTTTAAATGAAAACATCGATCAAGATGAATTTACGAAACGATTAGAAGGATTCCAAAATGTTGATATTAAAGCAATGGAAGATGCACGAAATCAACTTAGAGATTTATTTAAAGAAATTATGTTAGCGGGAAGAGAAGCAGTAGAAGATGATGAGAAGAAAGCGAAATTCGAATCATTTATAAATGAAACAAAAGAAAAAGCAAAAAACTTATATAAAAATTAAAAAGAAGGTAAACATGTTGAATAGCAATAAAAATAATAAAGTCGCAATTATAGGTGGAGGTCCTAGTGGCTTAATGCTCGGTTTGTTATTACAGAAACAAGGGATTCCATTTACGATATTTGAAAAAGGTGAGCGCAATATTAATGGCAATAGAGGAGGTTCGTTAGACATTCACGAAGAATCCGGACAATTGCCGATTAAAGAAGCTGGTCTTATTGAAACATTTAAAAGTATGGCAAGATTTGAAGGCGAAGATACAAAAATACTAGGACCAGATGGCACATTGTATTTTGAAGATGATGCAGAAGGTGAGGGTGGAAGACCAGAGATTGACCGTGGTGAACTTTGCGATATGATTCTTAACGAAATCAATCCAGAAAACATCCGCTATCATTATGAATTTAAAGCAATAGAAACGTTAGATAATCATAAAGTTAAAGTCACTTTTAATCATAATGTGAGTGAAATCTTTGATGTTGTAGTCGGTGCAGATGGATCATTTTCTAAAGTGAGACCATTTATAACAGAGCAAGAAATCAGCTACACAGGTATTTCAATGGTCGAACTAAACGTTTCTGATGTGAAACAACAATTTCCAGATTTAGCTGCTTTTAATAAGAATGGTAAAATCATGGCGCTTGGCGGTGAACAAGCTATACTCGGGCAATTGAACGGTGATGGATCGATTAAAGTTTATGTCACTTATCGCATGCCTTATAAAGATTTAGATACGTATAAAGCTTTGTCTCCTGACCAACTAAAATCACGTTTATTACAAGATTTTAAAGATTGGGATAAAGACCTTTTAAAATACATTTCATACGCTGATGATCAAGCTTTATTTAGAAGAATTTATAAATTGCCAATTGGTTTCAAATGGGATCGTCAATCGAATGTGACATTGTTAGGTGATGCGGCTCACGTTATGAGCCCATTCGCTGGCGAAGGTGTTAATACAGCATTATATGATGCGTATTTATTAGCACGCGCATTTAAAAATCATGACAATTTAGAAGATATGATAACAGCATACGAAGATGAAATGTACAAAGCTTCTGAAGAACATGCACAAGAATCTCAAGATAATTTAGATTTAATGTTTTCGGATAATGCTGCTGAAAAAATGGGCAGTATATTTACAAATGTAGAACTAATGTCATAAAAATTCTTACTGTGTAGATGATTAATTTACGTTATACTTCAATTAAGGAAGAACTGAATGGAGTGATAACATGGTCAAACAAAGAGATCAATGGTCATCTAAGATAGGATTTATTATGGCATCAGCAGGTGCTGCAATCGGTATTGGCGCAATATGGAAGTTTCCTTATGTTGCAGGTCAATTCGGTGGTGGCGCCTTCTTATTGTTATTTATTATATTTACATTATTTATTGGCTTACCGATGTTGATTTCGGAATTTATCATTGGACGTGCAACAAACAAAGAAGCTGTTGCAGCCTATGATACGCTAGCACCAAAATCACCATGGAGAATAACGGGCAGACTTGGTGTTATTGGATGTTTCTTATTATTATCCTTTTACAGTGTTGTAGGTGGTTGGATTACAATTTATACAGCATTGGGATTAACAGGCAATCTTATATCTGATGGTACAAACTACGGTAAAGTCTTTGAACAAATTATAGGAGAGCCATTTACTGTATTAATCGGTGTGTTTGTCTTTATTTTAATGAATGTTGTTGTGTTAAACTTCGGTATTAAAAAAGGTATTGAACGTGCAAATAATGTATTAATGCCTTTATTATTTATATTCTTTATTATTCTTGTTGTGAGAGCAGTAACTTTAGAAGGTGCGTCTGAAGGATTATCGTTCTTCTTTAGTTTCAACTTTGAAGACTTCTCAGCTGAAGGCGTATTGTATGCGTTAGGTCAGTCATTCTTCGCGTTAGCTGTTGGATTCTCATGTATGGTTACTTATAGTTCCTATTTAAGTAAAAAGGAAAGCTTACCAACGTCAGCTATGTCGGTATCGATTATGAATATTATCGTGTCTATATTAGCGGGAATGGCGATATTCCCAGTTGTATTTGCTTTTTCATTAGAACCTACTGAAGGTCCTGGATTATTATTTATCGTATTACCTAATGTATTTGGCCAAATGGCATTTGGTTCAGTATTCTTAACGTTATTTTTACTGTTATTCTTATTTGCGACATTGACTTCTTCATTTAGTCAATTTGAAATTATCATTTCAGCTTTCGAAAAAGAAGGCAAAAGATCACGTTCGAAAATAGTGTGGATATTAGGATTACTGACATTTATCGCTTGTATTCCATCATCACTGTCATATGGTGTTCTTGCAGATGTTTCGATTTTTGGAAAGTCTATATTTGATGCTACAGATTATTTAGTGAGCAATATATTATTGCCAATTGGCTGTTTACTAATTGCTATATTTATTTCGTTTAGAATGGATCAAGCTATTGTAAAAAGAGAATTCCAAATGGGGAATCAACTGTCTTTAAAATGGTTTAAATTATGGAAGTTCTTAATGAGATATATCATTCCAATTATTATACTTATCGTATTTATATGTTCGCTTTAATTCTGTCATGAAATGAGGTATAGCAAATGGAGTTTAAACAGTTAAAATATTTTGTGGAAATTGTTAGAAATGGTGGTATGACCCAAGCTGCAGAACATTTATTTGTAGCGCAATCTACAATTAGTAAAGCTGTGAAAAATCTTGAAAATGAATTTGATGTCACGCTGTTTGATCGTTCACAAAAACACATTAAACTAACAGATACTGGCGAAGTATTTTACGATAAAGCGGTAGAATTCTTAACATTATTTGATCATTTGACGCTCGAATTGAATGATATCTTTGAAGTGCAACGTGGACATATTAGATTAGGTTTGTCGCCTATGATTAAAGTGGATCTTATAACAGATAGTCTCGAGAATTTTCATGGTAAATATTCTAACGTCACATACGAAGTTACTGAAGGTGGCGGTAAAGCGGTAGAACATTATATTAATAAAGATGAAGTAGATATTGGTGTGACGACATTACCAGTAGACTCATCTAAATATAACAGCGTGCCACTTTATAAAGAGGAATTGTTTTTAGTAGTGAATAAGTCACATAAACTTGCCAAGAGACATCAAGTATCAATCAGTGAATTAAAAGATGAAGAATTTGTCTTGTTTCACGATGACTATTATTTAAGAGATATGATTATTGAGAACTGTCGGAAAGAAGGTTTCTATCCAAAGACAGTTGCTAAAATATCACAGCTTACCTTTATCAGCAATATGATAGAAAGAGGACTTGGTCTATCTATTGTGCCACAAAGTATTGCTGAACAAATGAGTGATGATGTAACAATGATTGAACTTGAAGGTGAAAAGATATATTGGCATCTCGGATTAATTTGGAAAAAAGGTGCCTATGTTAACAGAGTTACGAAAGAATGGATATTATTTCTAAAAGAATCATTAATCAAGAAGCAGGCCGGAACATAATGTTCTAGCCTGTTTTTTGCTTTGAGCAGTAATGACATGTTTAAACTATTCCAATACGGAATATGTTAAATCGATAATATGTATTTTATTAATACTTTGAACCGTCCTATAATATTGTCTATAAGTCTTATTAAAAGGATGAGCGCATATGATCAAATTGTTTATAAAGATACTATTTCAAGTATCTCTCATATATATGATTACTCAAATTGGTAAATGGCTTCAAGAAATATTACATATACCAATTGCAGGTAGTATTGTTGGACTAGCATTATTATTTTTATTACTTCTAACAGGTATTTTACCTGAACGATGGATAGAAGTCGGTGCTAATAAATTAATTAATGTTATGATTTTATTTTTCGTGCCTTCAATTGTAGGCATAATGGATATTGCAGATCAGATTGGACCAGGTTATATCATTATGATCGTGTTACTCATTGTGAGTACAAGTTTAGTAGCACTCTCATCTGGTTATGTATGTGAAAAGTTTTTAAATATTAATAAAACGGATAAGGAGAATGCATCATGATTATACAATCTTTATTGATGGTACTTTTAACATTAGCTTGTTTTATCATCGCTAAGAAACTACAAATTAAATATAAACATCCTATTCTTAATCCAGCACTGATTGCTTCAATTATGATTGTCACAATTTTATTAGTGTTAGGTATGAATTACAAAGACTACATGGTAGGTGGTTCGTGGATTCATCAATTTTTAGATTGTTCAGTTGTGAGTTTAGCTTATCCGTTATATAAATATAGAAAGTTGATTGTTGCGAACTTCAAAATTATTATTTCAAGTGTATTAGCAGGCATTATGGTTAACTTTGTTCTTATTTATGGAGTTCTCTTTTTAATGGGATATCCGAGTTCAACGATTGTCACAATTTTACCTAGATCGATGACAGCAGCAGTAGGTATTGAAGTGTCTCACCAAATGGGTGGAACAGATACGATAACAGTTATGTTTATTATAGCGACAGGTTTAATTGGTAGTATTTTAGGTAATTTTTATATTAGCAAAGCGAAGTTTACAAGTGATTTAGCAAAAGGTTTAACGTATGGTAATGCTTCACATGCATTTGGTACAGCAAAAGCTTTGGAATCTAATATTGAAGCAGGTGCGTTTAGTACAATTGGTATGATTTTAACAGCTGTACTCAGTGCGATTATGTTACCAGTACTTTATTTAATGACCACTTATATTTAATGAGATATAGAAGGAGATATGGCAAAATTCATGTCATATTTCCTTCTTTTTTATATAAATTTATATTCATAAAACATGTATAAAAATACATAATAAAAGTACGTTAGATTTGTTATGTTCGTTAAATTTTAACTTAACACAACCGTTGTAGCAATATGTATAATGATTATAAAATGCGTATTATATATATTTATTCATAAGTAATGATGCTTTTCATTGTATGTAATTTGCATTTTTATTAAAACTTCTATATCGTCTTCATTGTGATTTAAATCATCGTGTTCATTAAAAATGATTATTTAACGATGTACATTAATCGACAACGAGGAGTGTTCAGAAGTGAAGAAACATAAAGTAATGGACTGGTGGACATTTTATGGGACGGTTGCAGTATTACTTATCGCTGTTATACCGATGATGGTATTCCCTAAAGCTAGTCAAGAAGTCATCACAAGTATCAATGATATTATTTCGGATTCATTAGGTGCATGGTATCTATTACTTGGATTGATTGTTTTTGCATTTGTATTATACATAGCGTTTGGGAAATACGGGAATGTCACTTTAGGTAAAGCAAGTGATAAACCTGAATTTAATAATTTTAGTTGGATTTCGATGCTGTTTTGCGCGGGTATCGGTTCAGACATTCTATACTGGGGTGTCATCGAATGGGCATACTATTATCAAGTGCCGCCGTATGGTGCGGGTAGTATGACAGATGAAGCACTCGAGTATGCAACAATGTATGGCATGTTTCATTGGGGACCAATAGCTTGGGCGATTTATGTGTTACCTGCTTTGCCAATTGGTTATTTAGTATTTGTTAAGAAGAAACCAATCTATAAAATCAGCCAAGCATGTAGACCAATTTTAAAAGGTCAAACGGATAAATTACTCGGTAAAATTGTAGATATTTTATTTATTTTTGGATTGTTAGGCGGTGCAGCGACATCATTAGCACTAGGTGTGCCAATGATTTCTGCAGGGATAGAGCGACTCACAGGACTTGACGGTGAGAATATGGTTATGAGAAGTATTATCTTACTCATCATTACGGTCATCTTTGCATTTAGTTCTTATACAGGTCTGAAAAAAGGTATACAAAAATTAAGCGATATTAACGTTTGGCTAACATTCTTAATTTTAGGAATCGTACTGATTGTTGGACCAACGATATTTATTATGGAAACGACTGTATCAGGATTAGGAAATATGTTGAAGAATTTCTTTAGAATGGCTACATGGTTAGAACCATTTGGCGGTATTGGTGACAGAAAAGAAACAAACTTCCCTCAAGATTGGACGATATTCTATTGGTCTTGGTGGTTAGTATATGCACCATTTATTGGCTTATTTATTGCCAGAATTTCCAAAGGTCGTACGTTAAAAGAAGTCGTATTAGGTACAATTATTTATGGGACTTTAGGGTGTGTATTATTCTTTGGTATCTTTGGTAACTATGCAGTGTTCTTACAAATTTCAGGACAATTTGATGTCAATCAATTCTTGAATCAACATAGCGCTGAAGCCACTATAATAGAAGTGATGCATCAATTACCATTTCCAAAAGTAATGATTGTCCTATTCTTAATATCAGCATTCTTATATTTAGCAACAACATTTGATTCAGGATCATATATATTAGCAGCAGCAACTCAAAAAGAAGTCATAGACGAACCATTAAAGGCAAATCGTTTATTCTGGGCGTTTGCATTATGCTTATTGCCATTTTCATTAATGTTAGTAGGTGGAGAACGTGCGTTAGACGTCTTGAAGACAGCATCCATATTAGCAAGTGTGCCACTAACTGTTATATTTGTGATGATGATGGTTTCATTTATCCGGACACTAGGCGGAGATAGAATTAAATTAGAAGAACGAGCTGAAAAATTAAAAGCAGTTGAACGACGATCATTAAGAATC
Source organism: Mammaliicoccus sp. Q-M61 (assembly GCF_022386055.1). Lineage (NCBI taxonomy): Bacteria > Bacillati > Bacillota > Bacilli > Caryophanales > Staphylococcaceae > Mammaliicoccus > Mammaliicoccus sp. Q-M61. The sequence goes on along the minus strand of NZ_JAJNJL010000006.1, from coordinate 20,999 downwards.
GTTCAAGTACGAGCAGAAAAAGAAGACGATAACTTATAAAGAAAATTCCAACAAAATCACATGATTTTGTTGGAAATTTTTATATCTTAATTTTGTTAATAGCAGTTTTAGTAAGAAATGTGAATAACGACACGAGTAGTTACAAATTGGAGTAGTTTTGTAACTAAGGAGGCCGTTAGTAACAATTTCAAGTAGTTTTGTAAATAAGGAGCCCGTTAGTAACAATTTCGAGGAGTTTTGTAAATAACGAGACCGTTAGTAACAATTCTAAGAAGTTTTGTAAATAAGGGCGCCGTTAGTAACAAATTCAAGGAGTTTTGTAAATAAGGGTGCCGTTAGTAACAAATCCAGGGAGTTTTGTAACTAAGCCCCCAGTTAAAAACAAACTAACACTGAAGTGTTCGCAACGACTATCATTTTGAGTGAATAATTTCTTCATTAAATTGACTGAAAATTTAAAAAGAACAGTTGACATCATATGCTGTATCGGGTATGCTAATCATCATAATTTATTATTTCTTAGTAAACTTATCTGTTTAAAATAAATTCTGTTAAAAACATTGATTTTAAACTTAAAAAGCTTGTAGAAATAAGCATAAGGAGGACGTTATATATCATGACCGAAGTGTTAACATATGAACGTTTTGACACTGATCCTTTTAAAGATATTGATATTGACGATGAAACTAAAGGTGCATATCAAATAATTAAATGGGCGTATGAACATTATGGAGATTCTATCGTATATTCATGTAGTTTTGGGGCAGAAGGTATGATTTTGATAGATTTAATATCAAAAGTTAAACCAGATGCCAAAATTGTATTCTTAGATACTGACTTACATTTTCAAGAAACATACGATTTGATAGACCGTGTGAAAGAAAGATATCCAACATTAAATATTGAACTTAAAAAGCCAGATTTAACGCTAGAGCAACAAGCAGATCAATATGAACCGGCACTATGGACAAGTGACCCGAATCAATGTTGTTATATCAGAAAGATTAAACCGTTAGAAGAAGTATTATCGGGCGCTACTGCTTGGGTCTCAGGATTAAGAAGAGAACAATCTCCAAGTAGACAAAATACCGATTTTATTAATAAAGATGAAAGATTTAAATCTATAAAAGTTTGTCCTTTAATTTATTGGACTTGGGACGATGTATGGGCATATATCGAACGCCACGATTTAACCTACAATGAACTTCATGACTTTAATTATCCAAGTATTGGATGTATTCCTTGTACAGCTCAAGTATCTTCGTCAGGTGATTCACGTGAAGGAAGATGGACGAATTTCAACAAAACTGAATGTGGTTTGCATACAGTAAATAATAAACCTAAGTAATCTAATTAAGAGATTTATTAATCTTTTTTTAGCATAAATCAGACTATTCCCATAAGAATAGTATTTAAAACTTAAATAATTGGACAGGATGAGGTGACATCTTTGGAATTATCAGTAACAAATAGCCCTTTTAATCAAGAGAAGTCAGAAAAGTTAAATCAAGTATTTGCAACACTTACAAATGAACAAAAGATTTGGTTGAGTGGTTACTTATCGGCGTCAGTCGTACAAGGTGGTCAAGCAAGTGCACCTGTTGTTGAGCAATCTACAGCAGTAAGCAGTGAACCTAAGTTTAAGAAGAGAGATATTACAGTATTGTTTGGTTCTGAAACTGGTAATGCTCAAGGTTTAGCTGAAACGTTAGAAAGTAAATTAAAAGAAAAATCATTCAATGTCAATCTTGCATGTATGGAAGATTTTAAGACAAAAGATTTAAAGAAAGTAGAAGACTTATTTATTATCACAGCGACTCATGGAGAAGGAGATCCACCAGATAACGCAATTACGTTCCATGAGTTTTTACATAGTCGTAAGGCACCTAAGTTGAATGATGTTAGATTCTCAGTGCTAGCACTTGGAGATGAATCGTATGAATTCTTCTGTCAGACTGGTAAAGATTTTGATAAGAGATTAGAAGAGTTAGGTGCAGAGAGAATACATCCAAGAGTAGATTGTGATTTAGACTTTGATGAACCTGCTGAAAAATGGATGGAAGACATTTTAAATTCAATTGGCCAAGTATCCGGTCAAACAGCAGAAGAACCCGTTAAATTAGAAGCTGAAGATTTATCAGCAACTCAAACGTATTCACGCTCGAATCCATACGAAGCAGAAATTTTAGAAAATATTAACTTGAACGGTAGAGGTTCAAATAAAGAAGTTAGACATATCGAACTTTCTTTAGAAGGTTTCAATGATTCATTTGAACCAGGTGATTGTATCGGCATATTCCCGAAAAATGATCCTGAAATTGTATCAGAGTTAATTGAAACACTCGTTTGGGATCCTGAAGAAATCGTACCAATTAATGATTCAGGCGATACGTTAACTTTACGTGATGCATTAACTAATCATTTCGAAATTACTAAATTAACTAAACCAATCGTTACAAAAGCTGCGAATATCTTTGGTAATGGCGTGTTATCTGAAAAAGTTAAAAAAGATAGATGGATATACGGTTACGTTGAAGGTCGTGATTTTATAGACTTATTAAACGATTTTCCACCTGAAGATTTACAACCAGATGCTTTACATCAAATATTGAGAAAATTGCCAGCTCGTGAATATTCAATCGCAAGTAGCCATCAAGCAGCACCTGATGAAGTACATTTAACGATTGGAGCAGTTCGTTACCATTCTCATGATAGAGATAGAAAAGGTGTTTGCTCAGTTCAATTTGCAGAACGATTACAACCTGGTGATACAGTACCAATTTACTTGAAGAAGAATCCAAACTTTAAGTTCCCTAAAACAAGTGAAACGCCTGTCATTATGATTGGTCCAGGTACAGGTGTTGCACCATTTAGATCATATATTCAAGAAAAAGAAGAATTAGAGCTTACTAATAAAGCTTGGTTATTCTTCGGCGAACAACACTTTACGACAGACTTTTTATACCAAACAGAATGGCAAGGTTGGTTGAAAGATGGCGTGCTTGATAAATTAAGTGTCGCGTTCTCAAGAGATTCAGAAGAAAAAGTATATGTACAACATAGAATTGAAGAAAACAGTAAAGAATTTTATCAATGGATTCAAGAAGGTGCAGCTATCTATGTATGTGGAGATGAAAAACATATGGCTAAAGATGTGCATCAATCCATTTTAAATGTCATTCAAAAAGAAGGGCATTATAACGAAGAAGAAGCAGAAGCATTTTTAACTGAATTGAAAAAAGAGAGAAGATATCAAAGAGATATTTATTAAGAGGGGGCAATATTGTGAGCACTCAAACTAATTTATCCGACAAATTAGATGAAATGGAACACATTAAGAATAGAAGTAATTATTTAAGAGGAACAATTAAAGAAGGTTTAGCAGATGAAATAACTGGAGCAATTGCTGAAGACGATACTAAATTACTTAAATTCCATGGTAGTTATATGCAAGATGATAGGGATATTCGTGATGAGCGTCGTAAACAAAAGTTAGAACCAGCATATAGTTTCATGATTAGAGTAAGAGTTCCAGGTGGTACGGCTACTGCTGATCAATGGATTGCGATGGATGATATTTCAACAGAATACGCTAACAACACAATCAAACTGACAACAAGACAAGCATTTCAATTCCACGGCATCTTAAAAAGAAACTTAAAAAGTTCAATGCAAAGTATCCACCATGCTGTTATGGATTCATTAGCAGCATGTGGTGACGTTAACAGAAACGTCATGTGTAATCCAAATCCATATCAATCAGGCGTGCACAAAGAAGTAGACACACTTGCTACAAAAATAAGTGATCATTTATCACCTCAAACTGGTGCGTATCATGAGATTTGGTTAGACGATGAAAAAATAGTCGATACAAAAGAAGAAGTTGAACCAATGTACGGTAAGACATACTTGCCAAGAAAATTCAAAATCGGTATCGCTGTACCACCATCAAATGATATTGATGTTTATTCACAAGATATCGGATTGATTGCAGTTATTGAAGATGATCAATTAGTCGGATTTAATGTGACAGTCGGTGGCGGTATGGGTATGACACACGGTGATACGAAGACATACCCTCAAGTAGGACGTCTATTAGGCTACTTCCCTAAAGAAGAAGCGGTAGATGTTTGTGAGAAGATTTTAACTATCCAACGTGATTATGGTAATAGAGAAAACAGAAAGAACGCACGATTTAAATATACTGTTGATCGTCTTGGTGTTGATTTTATTCGTGAAGAATTGAATAAACGTTTAGGTTGGGAAATTGAAGAGGCGAAACCATTTGAATTTAAACATAATGGTGACCGATACGGTTGGACTGAAGGAAGCGGAAAATGGCACTTTACATTATTTATCCAAAATGGACGTGTCAAAGATACTTCTGATTACAAATTGAAGACAGCTCTTAGAGAAATAGCTGAAATTCATACAGGTGACTTCCGTTTAACGCCTAACCAGAACTTAATCATTGCCAATGTTGCCAAAAGTAAAAAACAACAAATTCAAAAAATTATTGATCAATATGGCATAACAGATGGTGAACATTATACAGGACTTAGAAGAAATTCAATGGCATGTGTAGCATTTCCAACGTGTGGTTTAGCAATGGCTGAATCAGAACGTTACCTTCCAACATTGATCAATAAAATTGAAGGACTTTTAGATGAAGCAGGTTTAAATGAAGAAGAAATTACGATTCGAATGACAGGTTGTCCAAATGGATGTGCAAGACCAGCATTAGCTGAAATTGCATTTATCGGTAAAGCGCCAGGTAAATATAATATGTATCTTGGCGGCGGATTCACTGGAAATCGTTTAAACAAATTATTTAAAGAAAATATTGGTGAAGATGAGATTTTAGAAAGCTTAAAACCAATTCTGATTCAATACGGTAAAGAAAAAAATGATGGAGAACACTTTGGAGACTTTGTTATCCGTAAAGGCATAATTAAAGAAGTGCAATCAGGACAAGACTTCCATAGTTAATCAGAAAATGGGGTGTAAGAATGGGGAAAGTATTCTTGGTTGGTGCTGGACCGGGCGATCCAGATTTAATAACGGTTAAAGGTATTAAAGCCATTAAACAGTCTAATGTCATATTATATGACCGACTCGTCAATAAAGCATTATTAGATTATGCAACTGAAGACACGAGAATGATTTATTGCGGTAAAAGTCCGAATAAGCATTCTTTAACTCAAGATGAAATTAATGAATTGCTCGTAAAACTTTCTCTAGAAGGTTACACCGTAACAAGACTTAAAGGTGGCGATCCATTTATCTTTGGTCGTGGTGGCGAGGAAGCAGAAACATTAAAGAACTATGATATTCCGTTCGAAGTGGTTCCAGGTATTACTGCTGGTGTTGCGGCACCAGCTTATGCTGGTATTCCAGTGACACATAGAGATTATAGTTCATCTGTTGCCTTTATAACAGGTGTTATGAAAGACAGTGTTGATGAAGATGAGTATTGGAAACACTTAGCACTAGGACCTGAAACACTTTGTATTTATATGGGTGTAAAGAAGTTGCCTGACATCCAAAAATTATTAGTGAAACACGGTAAAGATATTCAAACACCAGTAGCATTAATTCATTGTGGAACTTCACAAAAACAAGTCACAGTGACAGGGACTTTAGAAGACATTGTAGAGAAATCACATCAAATTACAAACCCTGCAATGATTGTTATTGGAGAAGTCGTCAAACTGAGAGAACGCATGAGCTGGTTTGAAGAAGTGGCATCAGAACAGAACGTTCCACAACTTATTTATTAATACTGGAGGGATACAATGATAGGCGTGTTATATGTCAGTCACGGAAGCAGAATTAAAGAAGCGACAGATGAGGCAATTTCTTTTATTGAATCAGTGAAACAGTCTATTGATATACCGTTACAAGAAATTTGTTTCTTAGAATTAGCACAACCAGATATTCATCAAGGCGTCAAAAAGCTCATTGCAAAAGGTGCAACCGAGATATCCGTTATACCCGTATTATTACTAAGTGCAGGTCACTATTTTAAAGATATACCGAAAGAGATAGATGAAATTAAGACACAATATCCAGAAGTAACATTTACTTATGGAGAGCCTTTAGGTGTTCAACCAAGATTAACAGCCATTCTTAAAGAACGTATTGAAGAAACGAAAGTTGCGATTCAAGAAGATGCTAAATTACTTGTTGTTGGAAGAGGCAGTTATAATCCGCAAACGAAGATAGATATTACAGCTATAGGTCAATCCTTATACGAAACGACAGCATTTAAAAATGTTGAAGTGTGTTACTTAGCTGCCTGTGAGCCATCTTTTGAAGAAGCTTTGCAAGATGCATTACATGAAGAATATTCACAAGTATTCATTGCGCCATATCTTTGGTTTACAGGTGTCTTGGAGCGTCACATAGAGCAAACAGCAGCGGAGCATAATACGAAAAGCGACATCATCGTATGCGAACATTTAGGTCATCATCCATCCATACAAGAAGCATTGAAAGATCGCGTGTTAGAAACACTAACGACTCAAACAGTTTAAATATCAGATTAAAGGATGATTTATTGTGGCATACATTCCAATCAATTTAGATTTACAAGATAAAATCGTCAAAGTTATTGGTGGCGGTAAAATTGCTGAACGTAGAGTGAACGCACTGATAAATAGTGGAGCGTTGATTCATGTTATTTCACCAGAACTTACTGACAAGTTAAAGCAGTATGAAATTGAAAGGAAATTGAAATGGCACAAAAAGGACTTTGAAATATCTGATATAGAATATGTTGATTTTATTATAAATGCCACGAACTCACCAGAAATAACCGATGTCATTAAAGATAATGCCCCTAAACATTGTCTAATCAACATGGTCGGTGATGCACAAGATGGCAATGTGATATTTCCTGGGACATTAAATAGAGGTAAGTTGCAGATAAGCGTCACATCAAATGGTGCAAGCCCAAAGTTAGTGCGTAATATTTTGAAAGATTTAGAACAACAATATTCAGTAGATTATACAGAATATGTAGATTTTTTATATGAATGTCGCACAATCATTAAATCACTAGAAATAGAGCAAACAGAAAAAAATCAATTATTAGAGAATATTTTGTCTCATCAATATTTCGATACGATTGAGCAAAATAAATTCATCAATTGGTTGAAACGACAACTTAAATAGAAAGCCAGAGAGGAGTAGCGTATGCGAAAGTTAACGATATTTGCATTAGTAGGTTTTTTAGCACAACTTATAGACGGTTCTCTTGGGATGGGATTTGGTGCAACCTCTTCATCATTACTATTAACTTTTGGAGTGGCACCAGCAATCGCATCTGCAACCATTCATTTTTCAGAAGTGGCAACAACAGCAGCATCAGGACTTTCACATTTAAAGTTTAAAAATGTTGATAAGTCCATCATTCTAAAGCTTGCTTTACCAGGCGCGATAACTGGATTTATCGGTGCGGGTATATTGAGTAACTTGCACAGTGATTTTATTAAACCCTTCATCGCCTTATTCTTATTATCAATGGGACTTTATATTATTTATCAATTTGTATTTAAAAAACAACAAAACCAACAAGTGAAAGACGGCAGATTTTCAGCTTTATTACTTGTTCCACAAGGTGCAATTGCAGGATTCTTAGATGCAATTGGTGGTGGTGGCTGGGGTCCAGTTAATACACCATTATTACTATCAAGAAATAAAATTGAACCAAGATATGTTATCGGAACAGTTTCAGCGAGTGAGTTCTTTGTGACAATTTCAACTTCATTAGGATTTATTATCTTCTTAGGTTGGAGTCAAATAAACATTTTACTTGTTGTTGCGTTAGCATTTGGTGGCGTCGTAGCAGCACCGTTCTCAGCATGGTTAGTGAAGACTTTACCGGTGTATGTTTTAGCGGTACTTGTCGGTGGTCTAATCATATTTACAAATAGTAGCGTGTTATTAGGTACTTTAATTAGCAGTGAAGCAACAGTCAATATTATAAAAGGTGTTATTATCCTTGCTTGGTTAGGTCTAGTACTATTCACACTTTACCAACATAATAAATTTCCTTTTAATATTCAAAATCAAAAATCAAAAGAAGTAGATCAAATTAATTAATAGGAGTGAATATTGATGGTATCAGTAACTCAAAAGACTAAAGAAACAATCGAAGCTCATGGTGGAGAATTAATTAATCGCCAAGTAACAGGTCAAGAAAGAGCAGAACTTATTGAAGCGGCACAATCATATCCTAAATTAACATTAAATCCTTGGAGTCTATCCGATTTAGAATTAATCGCAATTGGTGGTTTCAGTCCACTGACAGGATTTTTAGGTGAGAAAGATTATATCAGTGTTGTTGAAAATCTACGTCTAGAAAATGGACTTGTATGGAGTATTCCTATTACATTACCTGTTACTGAAGAAGAAGCAAACAACTATGAAATAGGTTCAGACATCGCTTTATATGGTGAAGACAATCATTTATATGGTGTGTTAAAGCTTGAAGAGAAATATACGTATGATAAAGCTAAAGAAGCTCAAAATGTATACGGCACAACAGATGTGGATCACCCAGGTGTGAAACGTGTATATGAAAAAGGTAATGTTTATTTAGCTGGTCCAATTCAATTAGTTGATCGACCAAAACATGATGAATTTAGTGATTTCCATTTAGACCCAAGTGAAACACGTGAATTATTTAAAGAATTAGGATGGAAAACAGTTGTAGGTTTCCAAACGAGAAACCCAGTTCATCGTGCGCATGAATATATTCAAAAAATAGCGCTTGAATCAGTGGATGGATTATTATTAAATCCTTTAGTTGGTGAAACGAAGTCTGATGATATTTCAGCTGAAATAAGAATGGAAAGTTATCAAGTTATCTTGAAACATTATTACCCAGAAGAAAGAACACGACTTGTGATTTATCCAGCAGCAATGAGATATGCAGGCCCACGTGAAGCCATTTTACATGCATTAGTACGTAAGAATTATGGCTGTACACACTTTATCGTCGGTCGTGACCATGCAGGTGTAGGTGACTACTATGGTACATATGACGCACAAGAATTAATTTCACAATATGAAGATGAAATAGGTATTCAAATCTTTAAATTTGAACATGCATTCTTCTGTACGATTTGTGACAACATGACAACAGCTAAGACATGTCCTCATGACAAATCAAATCATGTTCATTTAAGTGGAACAAAAGTGAGAGAGAAACTTCGTAACGGTGAACAATTACCAAAAGAATTCTCAAGACCAGAAGTAGCAGAAGTATTAATTAAAGGTTTAAGACAAAATTAATTTCTTTAGGAGTGGAATAATGAGCGCGTCAACAAATATTACATGGCATGATTCTGAAGTAACAAAAGCACAAAGACAAGAACGTAACGGTCATAAAAGTGTTGTGATTTGGTTTACTGGATTATCAGGATCAGGTAAATCAACAATATCTGTAGCATTAGAAAAAGCATTATTTGAACAAAATATCACGTCATATCGTTTAGATGGAGATAACATTCGTCACGGATTAAACCAAAACCTTGGATTCAGTCCAGAAGACCGAAAAGAAAATATCCGTCGTATCGGTGAAGTCGGTAAATTAATGGTAGATGCTGGTGTTGTTACAATGACAGCATTCATCTCACCATATGAAGAAGACCGTAATACAGTTAGAGATATCCTTGAAGATGGTGAATTCATCGAAGTCTTCACTAAATGTAGTTTAGATGAGTGTGAATCAAGAGATCCAAAAGGACTGTATAAAAAAGCAAGAAGCGGTGAAATCAAAGAATTCACTGGCATTAATGCACCATATGAAGAACCATCAAACCCTGAAATAGTCATTGATACAGAAAACGAAAGTGTAGAAGAATCTGTAGAGAAAATCGTTGCATACTTAAAAGAAAATCAATATTTATAATGAAGAAAGCTCACAACGCTGGCTAGTGTTGTGAGCTTTTTGATTTGTGGTGGAGTGCTTACGAACAAGTTTGGTGAGAAGTGTTCATAAGGCGGTTGTTATGAACAAGTTTAGTGAGAAGTGTTCATAAGGGTGTTGTTACGAACAAGTTTGGCAAGAAGTGTTCATAAGAGGGTCAGTATTTACAATTTTTACGAGTTTTGTAAATATGGGCCCCGTTATTAGCAGTTCTGGTCAAAGGTGCAAATACTGATACCGTTAATAGCAGTTCTGGTCAAAAGTGCAAATACTGATACTGTTATTAGCAGTTCTGGTCAAAGGTGCAAATACTGATACCGTTATTAGCAGTTCTGGTCAAAGGTGCAAATACTGGTGCCAACAAAAATAGCAAAAGCGCGGGGTATGCATTGCTACCTCGCGCTTTTACTTATTTGTCTTCTTGACTTGGTATTGGGAAATACTTATATATCTCTCCAGTTTTAATAGCGTTACTGATATTTGCTAACCATTCATAATATACTTTTGATTCTTCTAATTGTGTATGAATGGTGATTGCTTCTTCTTTAGTTTCTTCATCGACATCATCTGCGTCTATGATTTTTTGTAGCAAGATTTCTGCGTCTTTAACAGAATCCATATTAATAGAAATTTCTCGATCCCATTTTCTTGAGAAAAAGTTATTAAAGAAGATAAAGAAGTCTTTTTCAGCGATGAAATGTTGTTTTCTACTTCCTCTTGTAAATTGTTGTTTGACGATATCAAATTCTTGTAGTTTCTTAACACCAGCACTCATGCTTGGTTTGCTCATTTGAAGTTGTTCACGCATTTCATCTAGTGTCATACTACCTTCAAATACCATCGTCCCGTATAAATTTCCAACACTTCGATTAATACCATATAAATCCATCGTTTCTCCAATACCGTTAATCACGATGTCTTTAGCTTGGTCTAGTTGTTTTTTGTAGTTATCTGAACGTACCACTACATACACCTCCAATAGTTACCTTAATTGTACCATGAATCCTTTTACATTGTAGTTGCTTTTCCATTACTTGTCTATTTGAAATACCTATTAAAAACAAATCATAAATGGACTTTGGAAATTTGACGCCTTTCATAATTCTATGCTAACATAAAATCTGTAAAGTTCGTTAAATAAAAATTTAACAAAGTTAACGGAGGTATTTTGAATGGGATATATAGAGCATTTATCTAGACGTCAATTTATAAATGGTGAGTGGGTAGAAGCTTCTAATAAAGCGACTCGCGACATTGTGAATCCATATAATCAAGAAGTTGTGATTTCAGTAGCAGAAGGTACAGAAGAAGATGCTGAAAAAGCAATTTTAGCAGCTAGACAGTCATTTGAAGCTGGTGAATGGTCAGGTGAGACGACTGAAAATAGAAGTCGCAAAGTTAGAGAAATTGCAGATTTAATTAAAGAACATAAAGAAGAACTAGCAGAACTTGAAACATTAGATACTGGTAAGACATTAGAAGAATCATATGCAGATATGGATGATATTCATAATGTATTTATGTATTTTGCAGGTTTAGCAGGACATGATGGTGGTGAAATTATTGATTCCCCAATACCTCATTCAGAAAGTAAATTAGTAAAAGAACCTGTAGGCGTTGTGACGCAAATTACGCCGTGGAATTATCCGTTACTTCAAGCTTCATGGAAAATAGCACCTGCTCTTGTAACAGGTTGTTCGTTAGTTATGAAACCAAGTGAGATTACGCCATTAACTACAATTCGTGTATTTGAATTAATGGAACAAGTTGGATTTCCTAACGGTGTCATCAACCTTGTACTAGGTAAAGGTTCTGAAGTTGGTGAAGTATTAGCATCTCATAAAGAAGTCGATCTCGTTTCATTTACAGGTGGTATTCAAACAGGTAAGCATATTATGAAACGTGCAGCAGACAATGTAACGAATATTGCTTTAGAACTAGGTGGCAAGAATCCGAATATTATTTTCGATGATGCAGATTTTGATTTAGCGATTGATCAAGCTTTAAATGGTGGCTATTTCCATGCCGGTCAAGTTTGTTCAGCTGGATCTCGAATTATCGTACATAACGATATTAAAGATAAATTTGAAAAAGCTTTAGTTGAACGTGTTAATAAAATTAAAATCGGTAATGGTTTTGATGAAACTACTGAGATGGGACCGTTAATTTCAGGAGAACACCGCGATAAAGTTGAAAAATATATAGAAGTTGCGAAAGAAGAAGGTACGACAATTGCTGCTGGTGGTAAACGACCAGACAGAGCAGACTTACAAGATGGTTTCTTCTTTGAACCAACTGTCATTACAAACTGTGATACATCTATGAGAATTGTACAAGAAGAAGTATTTGGACCTGTCGTAACAATTGAAGGATTCTCTAATGAACAAGAAGCGATTGAATTAGCGAATGATTCTATTTATGGACTCGCAGGCGGCGTATTTACGCAAGATATTGCTAAAGCAAATCGTGTGGCTAATAAATTGAAAATGGGTACAGTTTGGATTAATGACTTCCATCCATATTTTGCACAAGCACCATGGGGTGGATATAAACAATCTGGTATAGGTAGAGAGTTAGGTAAAGAAGGATTAGAAGAATATTTAATTTCTAAACATATTTATACAAATATTCAACCTGAGCCAGTGAATTGGTTTAGTAAATAAATACAACAAAGAAGAAAGAGTATATAGGAGGATTTTGAGATGAAGCAATCTTATGATTATATAATTATTGGAGGCGGAAGTGCCGGATCTGTATTAGGTAATCGTTTAAGTGAAGATAAAGATAAGACCGTATTAGTATTAGAAGCGGGTAGAAGTGACTATCCATGGGATTTATTAATTCAAATGCCAGCAGCACTTATGTATCCATCGGGTAATCGTTTCTATGACTGGAAATATGAAACAGATGGCGAACCTCATATGGGCGGTAGAAAAGTAGCACATACAAGAGGTAAAGTACTTGGTGGTTCAAGTTCAATCAATGGTATGATTTATCAACGAGGAAACCCAATGGACTATGAAGGTTGGGGAGAACCTGAAGGCATGGAAACATGGAAGTTTGCGAATTGTTTACCATACTTTAAGCGATTAGAAAAAACTTTTGGAGCAGATAAATCAGATCAATATCGTGGTCACAATGGACCAATTAAATTGAGAAGAGGACCAGCAACAAACCCATTATTCCAAGCTTTCTTTGAAGCGGGCGTTCAAGCTGGATACAATAAGACACCTGATGTAAATGGTTTTAGACAAGAAGGATTTGGTCCATTTGATAGCCAAATTCATAATGGTCGACGTGTTTCAGCATCAATTGCTTATTTAAGACCAGCTATGAAACGTAAGAATTTAACTGTTCAAACAAGAGCTTTTGTTACTGAAATCAATTATGAAGGTAGACGAGCAACTGGTGTAACATTCAAGAAAAATGGTAAGACACATACAGTTGCTGCAGGAGAAGTTATTCTATCAGGTGGTGCGTTCAATACGCCACAATTACTTCAACTTTCTGGAATTGGTGACTCTGAACATTTAAATTCATTAGGTATAGAGACACGTGTACACTTGCCAGGTGTAGGTGAAAACTTTGAAGACCACTTAGAAGTATATGTACAACATGCATCTTCTAAACCAGTATCTGAGCAGCCAAGTTTAAATAAATTTAGAATGCCTTTTATCGGATTACAATGGATCTTCGGTAGAAAAGGACCAGCAGCAAGTAACCACTTTGAAGGTGGCGGATTTGTAAGATCTAATGATAAAGTTGATTATCCAAACTTAATGTTCCACTTCTTACCATTAGCAGTACGTTATGATGGACAAAAAGCAGATACGAAACATGGTTTCCAAGTACATATCGGACCAATGTATTCTAACTCTAGAGGTAGCTTGAAGATTAAATCTAAAGATCCATTTGAAAAACCTAAATTTGTCTTTAATTATTTATCTACAAAAGAAGACGAACAAGAATGGGTAGAAGCAATTAGAGTTGCAAGAAATATCTTGAAACAACCAGCTCTAGCACCATACAATGATGGAGAAATATCTCCAGGACCTTCAGTACAAACAGATGAAGAAATTTTAGAGTGGGTTAAAAAAGATGCAGAAACAGCACTTCACCCATCATGTAGTGCTAAAATGGGACCAGCATCAGATCCAATGGCTGTAGTTGACCCATTAACAATGAAAGTACACGGTATGGAGAACTTGAGAGTAGTCGATGCATCAGCAATGCCACGTACAACAAACGGTAATATCCATGCACCAGTATTGATGCTAGCAGAAAAAGCAGCAGACATCATTCGTGGTAAAAAACCATTAGAACCAGAAGAAATAGATTACTATAAACACGGCGTCCACCCTAAAGACGCAGGCGTTGTGAAATAATAGGAGAAGAATGAAGGCTGAGACAGAAATTGTCTCAGCCTTTAGTTGTTATATGGGGATGCGCTAACTACCATAATTCCGAATAATGGTAATAAGAAGTCGCTAACTACCATAATTCCGAAAAGTGGTAATAAGAAAGCTCTAACTACCATAATTCCGAAAAGTGGTAATAAGAACGCGCTAACTACCATAATTCTGAATAGTGGTAATAAGAAAGCTGTAACTACCATAATTCTGAATAATGGTAATAAGAAGTCGCTAACTACCATAATTCTGAAAAGTGGTAATAAGAACGCGCTAACTACCACAATTCCGAAAAGTGGTAATAAGAAGTCGCTAACTACCACAATTTTGAAAAGTGGTAATAAGAAAGTTCTAACTACCATAATCCTGAATAATGGTAATAAGAGATGGGTTTCTAAGGGACATTATTCGAAATTGTGTCCCTAACAGCATATCTAAGGGACATTATTCCGAATTGTGTCTCTAACAGCATGTCTAAGGGACATTATTCCGAATTGTGTCTCTAACAGCATATCTAAGGGACATAATTCCGAATTGTGTCCCTAACAGTGTGTCTAAGGGACATTACTCAGAATTGTGTCCCTAACAGTGTATCTAAAGGACATAATTCCGAATTGTGTCTCTAACAGCACCTCTTACGGACATTTCCAAGAATTCTGTCCCTAATTGTTATTTATTTAAATGTCTATATAATGTTGCTCTGCTAATGTTTGTCGCTTCTTTAATTTCTTCTAAAGTATATTTCTTAGAATGGTACATCTCGATGGCGTTTTTTAAATTAAGATCATTTCGCTTCGGTCTTCCGATAGTCTTACCTTCTGTTTTGGCTTTTGCGATACCTGACTTAGTTCTGAATTTAATCATATCGCTTTGAAACTGATTAAGTAGATTTAAAAATTTATTAAAATTCATTTGCTCATGCTGACTAATTGTTATTTGAGCATTAATAATATGAATGTCCACATTGATTTCCTGGGCAATTGTAATGAGTTCTTCTAATTGGTATGAGGTATCTGCAAGAATACATAAATCAGTTATGTATAATTTATCCCCGCTTTGTAATTTACTATAAAATAAAGTATTTAATTCTTTTCTGATTTCAGTTTGTGCATGAGATTCTTCAATAATTGTTAATGAAAATTTGCTTAACTTTGAATGTTGTTCAGCGACTGTATCATATAATTCGATTGGTCTAATATAGCCATAATTCATAAATTTCACCTCAATAGTTTCATAAATGTATACATATGAAACTCTTTTGTTTATAATAGCACTATTGAAAATATATAAAATAGGAGTATGTATAATGTTTAAATCTTATATAGAAGAATGGCTTTCTAATCCAGGGAAAAATTTACTAGCTGGTATTGTTGTAGCGCTAGCACTTATTCCTGAAGCCATTGCATTTTCTATAATTGCAGGAGTAGATCCAATGGTAGGATTGTACGCTGCTTTTATTATTGCTACGACAACTTCAATAGTAGGTGGTAGACCTGCTATGATATCTGGAGCTGCAGGAGCTGTTGCGCTTATTGTAACACCTTTAGTTAGAGAACACGGTGTCGATTATTTATTTGCAGCAACGATACTCATGGGTATTATACAGTTATTATTAGGAATTCTCAAAATTGGTAGACTCATGAAGTTTATACCTAGGTCAGTCATGATTGGATTTGTAAATGCCTTAGCAATTATGATTTTTATGTCTCAACTTGAGCATATATTCGGTATTTCAATAAGTACATATATTTATATAGCTATTACATTACTCATTGTTTATATTGTACCAAAATATTTCAAAGCAATTCCTGCACCACTTATCGCAATTATTTTATTAACAACGCTATATATGGTAACAGGTTCTAATGTAAGAACAGTTGGCGATTTAGGTACGATAACGAGAGCATTTCCGAATTTCTTAATACCACAAGTTCCTTTTAACTTAGAGACATTAACTATCATTTTGCCGTATTCTTTATCAATGGCAATTGTAGGATTAGTAGAAAGTTTATTAACTGCTAAAATTGTTGATGAAGCAACAGATTCTCATAGTAATAAAAATAAAGAATCTAGAGGTCAAGGTATTGCCAATATCATCACAGGACTATTTGGAGGAATGGGTGGCTGTGCTATGATTGGTCAATCTGTCATCAATGTAAAATCAGGTGCAACAAGTAGATTATCAACATTTACAGCGGGTGTCTTCTTAATCATTCTCATCCTATTATTAGGAGATGTAGTTGTACAAATTCCTATGCCAATTTTAGCGGGTATTATGGTGATGGTATCTATTAGTACATTTGATTGGAAATCATTTAAGTACGTTAAGCAAGCGCCAAGAACAGATGCTGTCGTTATGATTTTGACAGTGATCATCGTGTTATTTACACATAACTTAGCTATAGGCGTTATTGTCGGTGTTATATTTAGTTCTTTATTCTTTGCTACTAAAATATCAAATGTTCATGTTCATCAAACAATAGAAAATCATTTTTATAAATATGCATTCACCGGACAAATATTCTTTGTTTCAATAGATTCAATGATGAATCAGCTAGACTTTTCTATTGAAAATAGTCAGATTGAATTAGACTTTACACACGCACATTTATGGGATGACTCAGCAGTCAATGCAATCGATTCAATGGTAAAAAAATTCGAAGATAAAAACAATACAGTATTTGTTAAACAATTAAATACAGATAGTAGGAAAATTATTTCCGAACTAAGTCAGCTCAATGAAACACATTTAACATAAGATTGGAAATTTTATTTAACCCCAATACAAAAAAGGCTCGGACACTAATGAATTGTCCAAGCCTTTTGTTATGTTATTAATTTTTATTGACTGATGCGTCATAGATAGAATCTACTGCTTCTTGTAATCCGCTATTAAATTCTTCTGCTGATTGTCCAGCGAATAGGTCAGTTACTAATGCACGTGAGAAACTTGCGATAAGTCCGTCATTTTCTTTAAGTAATTCATTTGCTTTTTCTCTTGAGTAACCGCCTGATAATGCAACGACACGAACAACGTTAGGGTGTTCGATTAATGATTTATATTGGTTTGGTTTTGTTGGAATTGTTAATTTCAACATAACGTATTGATCGTCGTTTAATTTATCTAATTCTTTCGCGATTTCTTCTTTTAAGATATCTTCAATTTCTTCTTTATCTTTAGCATTAATGTTCACTTCTGGTTCGATAATTGGAACTAATCCTGCTTCGATAATTTGTTTACCAATTTCAAATTGTTGTTCTACAACTTTAGCAATAGCTTCTTGATTTGCTTCAAGAATGTTTGAACGCATTTTTGTACCAAATACATTACGTTCTTTTGCACGTTGTAATAACTCATCTAAACCAGGAATGACTTTCATTAACTGTACGCCATTTTCTTCATCTGCTAAACCTTTGTCTACTTTTAAGAAAGGAACGATACCTTTTGAAGCTAAGTAGTCAGAAGTATATTGACCTTCAACTTCACGGTCCATTGTTTGTTCAAATAAAATAGCACCTAATATTTTTTCAGAAGTAAAGGCTGGAGATGTTACGATACGTGTTCTCATTTCATGAACAAGTGTAAACATTTCATCTTCGTTGCTGTATTGATTTTCATCAATACCATAATCTTTAAGAGCTTTTGGAGTACTACCACCACTTTGATCTAGTGCAGCTATAAAACCTTTACCATTTTTTATTTTTTCAAATTGTTCTTGGTTCATTTTTTCCACTCCTTTAGATATTTTCACTTATAGTATGATGATTTTTACCATTTATCGCAAGTTATTCAACTTTTAATGGTTTTTTTAAGAGAGAAAATGCTCAATAAATATGTCGAATTTAAGAAGATTGACGCATGATTATTTCATAAAAAGCTTATACGCATTATGATGTACATTAGGGAGGATTCTCAATGAATAAAAAATCAGCAATATTATTAATAGGTAGCTTAGCTATTGTAGCTTTAGCAGTCGTAGCTTTATTATTATTTTCAACTCAAAAAAGTACATACTACGGCTATATGGAGAATAGTACAACTGCAGAAAAAGTAGTCAGTGAGAAAAATAATGAAGTTACGGAAAATATCAAAATCGAATCAACAAGTGATTTCAAACCTAAAAAAGGTGATTTTGTAAAATTAATTTCAAACGATAACGGCAAAACATTTTATAAAAAAGAAGTCGTAAAACATGATGACATACCACATGGTTTAATGATGAAAATACATGATATGGAAATGTAAGAAATATAAAGTCTGAGACAAATGCTAATGTCTCGGACTTTTACTATTTTATTTAATAGTTACATATAGTAAAATTACATTTAACTTCTTTAGAATGTGGGTGGTTAAAGTGATGTTAATCAGAAATAAACAAGAATCAGATGTTGAAGCGATTGCTAAGGTTCATTATGAGTCTTGGTTGACGACATATAGAGGAATTGTTCCAGATAGCTATTTGGATCAATTAACGTTAGCGTCATATATTGTAAGACACCATAAATTTAATGCGCCATGTATTGTTGCAGAGGTTGATGAAGAAGTGATTGGATTTCTAATGTATGGTAAAGACAAAGATGAAGATACAAGTGATA
This sequence comes from Mammaliicoccus sp. Q-M61, assembly GCF_022386055.1. Classification (NCBI taxonomy): domain Bacteria; kingdom Bacillati; phylum Bacillota; class Bacilli; order Caryophanales; family Staphylococcaceae; genus Mammaliicoccus; species Mammaliicoccus sp. Q-M61. The sequence goes on along the minus strand of NZ_JAJNJL010000006.1, from coordinate 2,057 downwards.
CATGCGGTGAAATTATGGTCATTTACTTACTTGAAGCATATCAACACCAAGGGATAGGCACACGTTTGATGCAAGAAGCGGAAAAACAAATGAAGGATAAATATGATGAATTAAGTCTTTGGGTTTTTGAAGATAATCATCCTACGATTAAATTTTATGAAAAACATGGCTTTAAAAAAGATGGTAAATCTGAAATAAGCGATATTGATAAAGAATTAAAAGAAGTAAGAATGATGAAAAGAATATGATACATATGGAATTGTGTTTTACGTGAAACGAGTAGATGTTAGATCATCGGCTCGTTTATTTTTTTAGAAATATTAATTACTTATTCAATTTATTTAGGTTTTCAGAATAGATTTTTAAACAAATCAAAAATTATTCTAAAAAATATGATTAGTATTATTATACTAGGGTAACATATCAAGAAAGGAGGAATTAAATATGAGTAAAATAACAGATTCATTCTTAAATGCTTTAGATAGCATTATAGCATTCATACCAAACTTAATTAGTGCAATTATCTTATTAATTGTCGCTTGGTTAATTGCAGTAATTGTTAAAACAGTTATTGTGAAAGGATTAAACGCAGTTGGTTTTGAAAAATGGCTAGAGAAAAAGGGGCTAACTGAATCAGGAAGTGGCAAATCAGGGTCTGAAGGCTTAATTCAGACATTTGGTAAATTAGCTTACTTCATTATATTCTTACTATTCTTACCATCAGTGTTTGATGCATTAAATATGACTTCTGTATCAACACCGATTAAGAACATGATGGGTAGTGTATTAGACTTCTTACCTAGAATTATTGTTGCGATTGTTATATTAGTTGTTGGTTTATTCATCGCAAAAGTATTAGGTACATTAGTTAAAAACTTATTAACAAATTTAAATGTTAGTAAATATAATCACTATGTAAACTTTGGTGAGAATAAAGAAAGTATTGATATTCCTTCAGCTGCAGGCTGGGTAATTTCAACAATCATTGGTTTATTCTTTGTTGTTGAATCATTAAATACAGTTAATTTAGAAGTGTTAAATACAATTGGTGAAGCAATTATTGGATACTTACCATTAGTAATTTCAGCAGCAATTATCTTATTAATTGGTTTCATTGGTGGTAACTTACTATCTAAATTAATTAAAAAATCTACAGGTAACGTATTCGTATCTGAAATCGTTAAATATTTAGTAATCATCGTTTCAGTATTTATGACATTAGATCAATTAAACTTTGCTCAAAGCATTGTTAATGTAGCATTCTTACTAATCTTAGGTGCTGTAGCAGTAGCATTTGCTATCTCATTCGGTATCGGTGGTAAGTCATTTGCAGAAAAAACATTATCAAAAATTGAACGTAAAGCTGAATCAAATGACAAATAAAAGATGATTCGAAAAAGCTGAGACATCCGTGTCTCAGCTTTTTTTGTGGATATATATAATGGGTGAGTGAAGGTAAGCGATGAGTCAAGTCATGGCTTAAGTAGTGAATAAAGCCAAGAGATAGTCCAAGTCGTGGCTTAAGTCCTGAATAAAGCCAAGAGATAGTCCAAGTCGTGGCTTAAGTCCTGAATAAAGCCAAGAGATAGTCCAAGTCTTGGCTTAAGTCCTGAATAAAGCCAAGAGATCGTTGAAGTCATAGCTTAAGTCCTGAATAAAGCCAAGAGATCGTCAAAGTCTTGGCTTAAGTAGTGAATAAAGCCAAGAGATGGCTGAAGTCATGGCTTAAGTCCTGAATAAAGCTAAGAGATAGCTCAAGTCATGGCTTAACGCCTGAATAAAGCCAAGAGAAAGCTGAAGTCATGGCTTAAGTGCTGAATAAAGCCAAGAGAAAGCTGAAGTCATGGCTTAAGTGCTGAATAAAGCCAAGAGATAGCTCAAGTCTTGGCTTAAGTGCTGAATAAAGCCAAGAGATCGCAGAAGTCATAGCTTAAGTCCTGAATAAAGCCAAGAGATCGTTCAAGTCTGATGTGAACCCAAATATTTGACCTAAACAAATCAAACTATTGGGGTGCATTCTTATGAGGAAAAAGTATGATTTTAAATTCAAAATAAAA